>NZ_JAKTIJ010000029.1:0-127175 GCF_027855275.1 Acinetobacter sp. AOR12_HL
AGAGGTGGTCCCACATGTTTGAACAACTAAAAGCTTATTTATAAGTGATACTCTGCTCTAGTTAAGCTACCTTATTTTGTTGTGGTAGCTGGTCATAGTAAAACTCATCTGGAGTCATTTTGTCCAGACTCGAATGAGGTCGTTTCAAATTATAAAATTCAAAATATGCGTTTAATTGCTTCTTCGCATCCAAAACATTGCTGTAGGCTTTGAGATACACCTCTTCATATTTAACGCTCCGCCATAATCGTTCAACCATCACATTATCAACCCATCGACCTTTACCATCCATGCTGATTTGGATGTCATTTGATTTCAATACATCAATAAATGCATCACTGGTAAACTGACTGCCTTGGTCTGTATTAAATATTTCAGGTCGACCATATTTTTCAATAGCTTCATTTAATGTTTCTATGCAAAATGTAACCTCCATACTAATCGATACTCTATGCGCAAGTACCTTGCGGCTATGCCAATCAATCACAGCACATAAATAAACAAAGCCTTTTGCCATAGGGATATACGTTATATCCGTAGACCACACTTGATTACTGCGCTGAATAGCCAATCCTTTGAGCAGATATGGATATTTGCGGTGAGCTTGATTAGCCTGGCTTAAATTTGGTTTGCAATATAACGCATTAATGCCCATTTTCTTCATTAAAGTACGTGTATGACGTCGTCCTATATGATGTCCTTGACGATTCAACAAATCACGCATCATACGGCTACCTGCAAAAGGGTATTGCATATGTAACTCATCCATACACCGCATCAGCTTCAGATCTGATGCACTCACAGGTTTTGGGCGATAGTAATAACAACCACGGGAGACTTTCAGCAGCTGAGCTTGCTTAGATACTGAAATCTGAAGTGAGTCATCGATTAACTTTTGTGGTTGAAGCGGCCCAGTTTCTTCAACACACCTTCTAAAAAATCAATTTCTAATGCCTGCTCACCGATTTTTGCATGTAGTTTTTTTAGATCGATGGGTGGTTCTGTTGGAGCTTTTGATTGATCGAAAGCTTGCGAGGAAGCTGAAATCAGTTGATTTTTCCAGTCGATAATTTGGTTTTGATGAACATCAAATTCAGCACTCAATTCAGCAAGTGTTTTTTCTGCTTTAATCGCAGCAAGTGCTACCTTAGCTTTAAAATCATTTGAATGATTTCTTCTTGGTCTACGTGCCATAAAATACTCCATATATTGATGTTTATAACATCATTTGGGGAGCAAAATATCACTTATAAGTGTTGTTCAAATTTCCTGATCCACCTCTAATACATAATAGATAGGTTGATAACAATCTATCTATTATTATATGCAGTCCGTTAGTCTCATTATTCAAATTTTTCTTGTATTAGCATTTGGTTATTTTCTAGGTCCTAAACTCTCACTAAATATTCGGCATTTTATTTTTAAAATCCTGCCTTATTTTTCTTATATTTTACTAACCAGTGTAGCTTTAGAACTAACACTCGCCCTTGACCAAATTGATAATCCTTCTACTATACTTCCACCTGCTCTATTAATTGCATTAACCACTTCTCTTGGTTCTTTTTTTACTTGCTTATTCGCCTATACAATTTTTGATAAAGAAAGTGTTAAAGGGAAAATTTCACTTCAACTGTTTATGAATGCATTAAAAAATATTGCCAAGGCATTTCTAGCTTTAACAATAGGCGTGATTTTAGGAATTCTTCTTACCCAATTACATACACATATTCCCTTTAATAGTTGGTATTTACTATTACTTTTTATTTTTTTAATCGGAATCGAACTTGCTTTTACTCATTTTAATCGCACATGGTTAAGCTGGAAAATTCTTATTGTACCTTTGGCCGCCTTTATAGGCTCGTGCTTAGCTGGGTTTCTCAACTATTCCTTACTTGGTCATGAGTTTACACTTAATGAAATATTAGCTTTGGGCCAAGGCTATGGTTGGTATTCAATGTCAGGTATTTTATTTACACAGCTACATTCAGCTGAGTTAGGTGGGATTGCCTTGCTCACAGATCTATTTAGAGAGATAGTTGCAATTTTACTCATGTATACCATGGGTTGGCGGTTTCCACGTCCAGCAATTTCAAGTGCTGGCGCTACCTCAATGGATGTAACATTAGCAATGGTAAAACAGTCATGTGGTACACATTATGTACCACATGCCATGATGAGCGGCTTACTCTTAAGTCTACTCGCTCCACTTTTAATTACTGTGTTTTTAAACTTTTAAGCAATTGAAGCAAGAATTGACTTCAACATTTCAGTTGGATTTTCTGCTTTAGTAATCGGACGACCAATAACTAAATGTGTAGACCCATCAAGCATTGCCTGTTTCGGAGTTACAATACGTTTTTGGTCATCTGCATTACTACCCTCAGGACGTATTCCCGGAGTAACTAAAGAGAAATCTTGTCCGATTAACTCACGAAGAATTTTAGCTTCTTGAGCAGAACAAACTACACCATCTAAACCACTTTCTTTAGTAAGTTTCGCCAATCTTTTAACTTGTTCTACAGGTTCAATATCTAACCCGATATCTTTTAAATCTTCACGGCCCATTGAAGTTAAAACTGTTACCGCAATTAATTGTGTTTGATAATTACCTGCTTTTAAACGCTCCACACAGGTTTCCATCATTTTACGGCCACCTGATGCATGTACGTTAACCATCCATACACCTAAGTCTGCGGCAGCACATACAGCTTGAGCCGTCGTATTTGGAATATCATGGAATTTTAAATCTAGGAAAACTTCGAAACTTTCTTCTTGAAGTTTTTTTACAACAGATGGGCCTTCATGAGTAAAAAGCTCTTTACCTACTTTTACGCGACATAAAGTAGGATCAAGTTGTTCAACAATTTTTAAAGCGTCATATTGGCTTTTAGCGTCCAACGCAACAATGATACTCAAGAGACTTTCTTCCATCACATAAAATCAGCGCTATTATAATAGACAAGTCAGCCAGTAATAAAGAAATCTATTGAACCAAGTTCTTAATGAGGAAATAGTGATTTTAAACTAGAAGGATAATGAGGAATATAGAAGGGAAAATACTACTCTTTATGACGAGATAAAGAGTAGTAGCAAAAATTATAAAGGAGTAGAGTTTTTATCTTGTGGATAAATATCTACAACAGTTTTTTCATGTCTTACATTTGCAGCTGCTTCTGCTGCCGCCAATTGAGCACTTTGAATTTGTTCTTTTCTCAAATGATCAATATCTTTGCGGAGACGTTTGATTTCCCAGCTTTTTTGGAAAACTCGGAAAACTTGTACACCTAATAAAAGCCCAACCACAATTCCAAGCGCTAAGGTAAGCAACAATAATAAACCTAAACGCATTGCAGGAACTTGAGTAAATAATAAATCAACAGGAAGTTCTGTTGGGTTCTGCAAAACAAGTGCTAAAGAATAGCCAAATACAATAATGAGTAATGCAATTAGAATATAACGCATAGGCACCCCACTTATGAGTTTTATTTATTTTCCAGATTCATTCACTGCATCACGGAGTGCTTTACCTGGTTTAAAATGTGGAACAGCCTTCGCTGCAACATCTACTGACTTACCTGTTTTAGGGTTACGACCAACTCTAGGTTCACGGTGGTGTAATGCAAAGCTACCAAAACCACGGATTTCAATACGATTGTCAGACGAAAGAGCTTCGATCATTTGGTCAATCATAATCTTAACCGCTTCTTCCACCAATGGTTCAGCCAAGTGTGGATTTTTTAGCGCAATGCGTTCAATCAAATCAGACTTATTAAGAGCTTCAGTAGTCATCTACGACCTCGTTATTTATTACTACTCTAAGTCGTTTGATAATAACCTGTTTAAATACAAAACGGTAGCGCAGTATGTTGAATACTACGCTACCGTTTACAGTAATTTGTATAAAAAGTACAATTTCGTTACATGAAACTGTACTTTGTTAACTTATTACTTCATTTGTGCTTTGATCAAGTCACCAATAGTCTTAGGACCATTGTCTTGAGAAGCTGATGCTGTACGCAAGTTAGCAACTGCTTCTTTCTCTTCAGCTTCGTCTTTCGCTTTGATAGACAAGTTGATAGAGCGAGATTTACGGTCAACGTTGATGATTTTCGCTTCAACTTCTTGACCAACTTCTAAGAATTTAGTTGCGTCTTCAACGCGGTCACGGTTGATTTCAGAAGCTTTAAGAGTAGCTTCTACTTCGTCAGCTAACTTAACAGTTGCGCCACGAGCATCAACTGCAGTTACAGTACCTTTAACTAAAGCACCACGTTCGTTAGCAGCTAAGAAATCATTGAACGGATCGCTGTTCAATTGCTTGATACCAAGGCTGATACGGTTACCTTCAGCGTCTACAGACAAGATAACTGCTTCAACAGTGTCACCTTTCTTGTAACGACGGATAGCTTCTTCGCCTTGTTCGTTCCAAGAAATATCAGACAAGTGAACTAGACCGTCGATACCGCCATTTAAACCAATGAAGATACCAAAGTCAGTGATAGACTTGATTGTACCTGAAACTTTTTCGCCTTTCTCATGAGACTTAGCAAACTCTTCCCATGGGTTAGCACGAGTTTGTTTGATACCAAGGCTGATACGACGACGTTCTTCGTCAACTTCAAGAACCATAACATCAACTTCGTCACCGATCTGAACAACTTTAGATGGGTGGATGTTTTTGTTAGTGTGGTCCATTTCAGAAACGTGTACTAAACCTTCAACGCCTTCAGCGATTTCAGCGAAACAACCGTAGTCAGTTAAGTTAGTAACACGTGCTTTAACGATAGAACCTTTAGGGTAACGGCTCATGATCGCTAACCATGGATCTTCGCCTAATTGTTTAAGGCCTAAAGATACGCGGTTACGTTCACGGTCAAACTTAAGTACTTTAACAGTAACTTCTTGACCAACTTCAACAACTTCTGAAGGGTGCTTGATACGCTTCCAAGCCATATCTGTGATATGAAGAAGACCATCAATACCGCCAAGATCAACGAATGCACCGTAATCAGTAAGGTTTTTGATAGTACCTGTAACTGTTTGACCTTCTTCAAGTTGAGCAAGTAATGCTTCACGGTCAGCAGAAGATTCAGCTTCCATAACAGCACGACGAGATACAACAACGTTGTTACGTTTAGCATCAAGCTTGATTACTTTAAACTCTAACTCTTTACCTTCAAGGTGAGTTGTGTCACGGATAGGACGAGTGTCAACTAATGAGCCTGGTAAGAACGCACGAACAGGACCGATGTCAACAGTGAAACCGCCTTTAACTTTACCAGAGATAACACCAGTAACGATTTCGCCATCTTCAAAGATTTTTTCAAGTTTAGTCCAAGTTTCAGCACGTTTAGCTTTTTCACGTGATAAAACTGTTTGACCCATACCGTTGTCAAGAGCTTCAACAACTACGTCAACAGTATCGCCAACCTGAACTTCAAGTTCACGTTGTTCATTTAAAAATTCAGCACGGTCAACAATGCCTTCAGATTTAAGGCCAGTGTCAACAGTAACCCAGTCACTATCGATGTTTACAACAACACCTTGGATGACTGCACCCTTTTCAACGTTGAGGTTTAATTCACTTTCTTCAAAGAGGGCTGCAAAAGATTCGGTCATGATATACCTGATAAAGTCAGCGGTCTTGGATCAGACAAGGCCGGTTTAGTTAAGTATCAACATAGTCTTTATAGACTGATCAAGCTATGCGTCAACTGATAATCTTAGTTGCTAACAGTACGGCTATTGACGTAATCAACCATCAACTTAAATACTTGATCGATCGTTAATTCCGAACTATCAATAATATAAGCGTCTGCGGCTGGCTTGAGAGGAGCTACTTCTCGCTCCATGTCTCTTTTGTCACGCGCTTGTATATTAGCTAAAATGTCGTTTATTTTAGCATCTAGCCCCATACCCTGCAACTGTTTTACTCTTCGCTCAGCACGCGACTCAGCTGAAGCAGTCAAATAAATTTTAGCATTAGCTTCCGGAAAAATTGATGTTGCCATATCTCGGCCATCTGCAACTAATCCCGGAGTTTGTGCAAATGCTCTTTGGCGCTCAAAGAGTGCTTGTCTGAGCTCTGGTATTGCTGCAACTTTAGATGCATATTCTCCAACTCGCTCTGTACGGATAGTTTGGGTTACATCTTCCCCATCGAGGAAAACTAATGTTCCCTCTGCCGAGGTTTCAAACTTAATATTAAGCTGACGAGCATAGTTAACACACTCATCTAAATGGCTATCTAATTTTTCCAATAAATCATGTTTATGTAATGACAACCCTAACAAACGATATAAGGCACCCGAATCAAGTAAATGAAATTGATAATACGCAGCAAGTTTCGCCGCTAATGTTCCTTTACCCGAACCACTCGGACCATCAATAGTAATAATTTGAACTGTCATTGAACTCTCACGAAGAAGCAAATGCTTTAGCTAATCTCGAAAAGCCTAGTGTAATCGCTAGTTTTAGCTGTGCAAGAATTAATTTACTTACAACAGGAGCTTTTGCGGTTAATTCGATACGATACGTAACTAAAGTAATATAAGGAGTAATTTCTGAGAACTCGATTCGACCTAAATGGTGTTTCACTAGAGGATTATCAATCAGTTTATATTCAATACGTTTGTTTTCTTCGAGATGCGTGATTTCTTCTTTAAGTG
The DNA here is from genome assembly GCF_027855275.1 of Acinetobacter sp. AOR12_HL. NCBI lineage: Bacteria > Pseudomonadati > Pseudomonadota > Gammaproteobacteria > Moraxellales > Moraxellaceae > Acinetobacter > Acinetobacter sp. AOR12_HL. The sequence continues at coordinate 6,669 of NZ_JAKTIJ010000029.1, forward strand.
GTTTAATCACGCCAAACCCCATACGACGAACAGAACCCATTCCATCAGGTCTTTCAGGATCTGCCGAATCTTTAACACGCACAACTTGTAGTGGAGCAAATGCAGTGTTGTAAGCTGCATGTTTAGAAAGCAGGTTAAAGACATCACTAAGAGGAGCATTAAATTCTTTTTGTATAGTAATTACATTACGCATGAAAGTTCCTTATTTAAATAAATCATGTCAATGAAACGGCGTTAGTGTGCCATAACCTCATGACATTTTTTAATCATTTAAGGACGTTTTTGTTGTTTCTCTTGTTTCTTTTGTTCACGTCTTTGCTTAAAAAAAAGACTTAACTGTTGAGCACATTTTTCATGTAAACATCCATGCTCAAAAGTAAATTTATGGTTGTAATAACCATGTTCTAATAATTGACGTGCACTCACGAGTGAGCCAGCTTTAGGTTCTGTTGTTCCAAATACGACATGTTTAATTCTTGCATGTACTAATGCTCCCACACACATTGTGCACGGCTCAAGCGTAACGTACAAAGTCGCATCTTCAGGTAAACGATAATTTTTCAATGACTCACAAGCCGCACGAATAGCTTGAATTTCTGCATGAGCCGTAGGATCAGATAAACCAATTGGAGCATTAAAACCAGCTCCAATTAACTTGTTTTGACTCACGATTACAGCTCCTACAGGAATTTCCCCCTGCTTGGCTGCTAATTCAGCTTGCTCGTAAGCAAGCTGCATCCAATACTCATCACTAAATTTAGACATTATTGATTATGACACTACGCCATATTGTCTAAGTAATGCATTCCAGCTATCAATCGTCGTGATCGGTGGATCATCGGCCAAAATACCTCGTAATGTAAGGTCTTCACATGCTTTCCATTCTGGCGATAAATCTTTATCGACTAAACGAGCACGTACGCCTTCCACAAAGTCAGGATGGCGAATTTTCCATTCAGAGATTTGCGCTTCTAAATCAAAAACTTCATCCCAAGAATGAACTTGTTTACCCCATTGCCATAACAACCAAGTAATTGCTGCCGTACTAGGCGAGCCCTTTTGTAAGTTTTCACTCGCTTGACGCAACCAGTCACTGCTTGCATCTCGCAAGCTGACGATCGCTTGATAGTCTTGTTCAAAGCTTGAACCACGGCAAACACTATGTATAACGTCTAACGAATTTTGTAATGGCCCTGCTGCAACCGGTCGATGTAAACTATTTAAAGTATCATCGATTGCACGGAAATCACCTGCCGGATAGTGAGCCCAATTAATATTGAGTACTTTCTGTAGAACATTATCACGTTGTGCTTCACAAATATGCGTCGCCCAACCAATGCTATATGCCCCAGCAGCCGTCATAATAGAACCTGTCAAACCAGTAAATAAACCAATTTGCCCACGGTCAGCAAGGAAACGGCTTGCTCCAACATCAGGGTATAAACCAATATTAATTTCAGGCATAGCCAAACGTGAATATGGTGTAACCAAACGGAAAGGTGCAGCCATAAACAAGCCTAAACCACCACCCATTACATAGCCTTCACCCCAAACAACAACCGGTTTAGCATAGTTATGTAACAATAAATCCAAAGCATATTCTTGCTGGAAAAATTTATTTGCGGTTTCTACTTCCTGATTAATTACCAGCTGACGTAATTTGCGTACATCTCCACCCGCACAAAATGCTTTTGGTGTAGTCGAGTCCAACCAAATTGCTTTTACTTGCTCATCATCACGGAAGTCTTCAAATACTCGTAATAGAGCCGTTACGATTGATTCATCTAAAGCGTGTAATGATTTAGGTCGATTCAAACGTACAATACGCCAACCATTTTTCGCTTCTTCAACTACCAAATCCGGATGATAGCTATTTACATTGGGAGAGTTCATCATGCGTCCAATTGCCAGTCTATGGGCTCAATGCCATGTTGTTTCAAATATTGATTTGTTTTGGAAAACACTTTACAACCAAAGAAACCACCACGATTAGCCGCAAGTGGCGATGGATGTGCAGCAGTTAAAACCAAGTGTTTTTCTCTATTTATACGTTGTCCTTTACGTTGTGCATAAGCACCCCATAAAATAAAAACAATGTGTTCACGTTGTTCATTTAAAACATCAATTACTGCGTCAGTAAACTCTTCCCAACCTTGTTTTTGATGTGATGTGGGTTGCCCTGCTTCTACAGTAAGTACACTGTTTAATAAAAGTACGCCTTGCTCAGCCCATTTGGTTAAATCACCATGACGAGAAACTGGCACACCCAAATCTGTATGTAGTTCATGAAAAATATTACGTAAAGATGGTGGTAATGCAACCCCTCTTTGAACCGAGAAACTTAAGCCATTTGCCTGATTTGGTCCATGATATGGATCTTGTCCTAATATAACGACTTTCACATGGTCTAACGGCGTAATATTTAAAGCATTAAATATTTGTTTACTTGGTGGATATATTGTTTTTTGAGCCTGTTTTTGTTGAAACAAAAAGTCTCTTAAACTATCCATATAAGGACTCAGTAAAAATGGAGTTAATGATCTTTTCCAGCTTTCTTCTAATTGAACTTTACTGAGTTTGTCTTGCTGTTGCTCAGTTAATTGCATTAATGTCATCCTAGATCAATTTTCATTTCTACAAACAAAAGGAAGTTAACTTACACTTCTACTTGTAAGTTAACATGCGGATTATGAAACTTAATCCCTTGTTTTAAATTTTCATACATATTTGGATCAGCCCATTCAGATTGGACTTGTTCTGAAAAAATAATTCCCTCAAGGTTTAACAGCCCCATTTGTTCATTTTGAATATCTTCAAGAAAACTTTGGGCATAACCTGTATCGGTTTCATGAACAATCACTGAATAGACTTCAACATCACCTTCCCCATTTTGGGTAACAGTAGATTGTAATACTTGCTGAGCTAAATAGAAAAAGATTCGAGAAAATTGCTCAGCAGATGGCGAAACTGGTAAAGAGATCCAACGCGCGCTAAAAGTCTTACAAGCATCAATATATTGCGGATCATCTTTTTCCCAGAAACAAATCGCATGATCAAAGCTATCAAAAAGGTCTTTAATTACGCCTTTTAACAGCCCAAAATCATATACCATTTGTCCATGATCTAATTTCGAAGCTTTAAGTAATAACTCGACTTTATAACTATGCCCATGAATGGATCGCTTACAACGATCCGATGTACAGTTACGTACAACGTGTGCATTTTCAAACTTAAATAACTTACGAATTAACATGTGCCAAATCGATCATTCCTTCTAAGAACATTATTATAAAGCAAAAGATAAAAACTTCGCACCACTTTTCAAATAGAAACAATTAGCAAAAAGTATGATAAGAGATGTGAAGAAATTTTGAAGATATTGATTTTTACTTTAAATACTGCCTATACAGAAGTATGAACTCATCCCTTTTATTAATAAGTTTCAAGTATTACAGACTCAGAAAAAATATCAATAAATTTATTTAGTTAAATGGAGCCATGCTTCTTGAATAAACATATGCTTGCTTATCTTTTCTCATTAAAGCACTAGTAAACTGTCGCTTCCTATTATTTAGAACAACTTCAATCTGAGCTTGAAAGAAGCTGGATTTAACATCAATAAGACTATTTACTTGATTTTTCCTTTGACTATCAACCGCTGAAAAAGCATTCAATTGCCACAATTCATCTACATTTTGGAAGAACTTTAAATTTTGTTGGCGTGTTTGCAATTCTTTTTCAATAGCTCCTATATCTAATTTTTCATCCATACTTGCTAAAACCAATGGCGAAGCAGTATTAATATTTAACTTCGAATTTTCTGGTAAAGCAGAAATATATGGAGCAATTAGATCAAATTTTTTTCCATCAAAGCCTCTCACTAGCTTTAACTCTTCAATACGGTGGAATTTAGTATTCGCAGCCATGTAACCTGGATCCAAACCTTCATAATAACTACTTTCTGCCCCCATTGGCCCAGTTGGCTCATCATTTGGATCTTGCCAATCAATCACAGCTTGGCTTAATTCGGCTGGTAATCCCACACGTACCAATAAACGTTCAAACCAACTTTTAGCATCTTCATTTACAATGCCTTCCCCGTTAGTTAGATTATTTAAATTAAATTTACCAGACTCATCAAGCAAACGACCAGATACTGAACCCTCTTCAATAGGAAACGGAGGCATAGGTTGTGCCCATGTCTCTTTTAAATGATCTACTCCACCTGCATTATTTGTATCTTGAATTAATAATTCTGAAAAAAAGGCTTCTGCACTTTTTGCATAAAGCAAAGATTGATTTTGGCGCATTAAGTAGGCTGTATTTTCCATAGTATTATTTTGATGCTTGGCAATAGAAGCTGCTAAAATTGTAGCCAAGGCAACCATAATAAGTATTGTCAGTAAAGCGACACCCTGTTGGTGTTTGTAACTAACGGCCATTATGAATTACCTTCCTGTGAAAGCAATAAGTCACCCTGATTTAAGCTATAAATCCATTCATAATTTACACCAGCGACTGTAAGTTGGATTTTTATCCCTTTCGGTAATTTTTTTAACTCATTAGGTTTCGTTGGATCAATATTAACCTCGGGCCATTTTGTGACTTCTTGCGGAGTCAAAACCATAATCTGATATTGGTCGACTTGACTTAACAAAGTACTCGATAAAGGTTGCTCTCTGTTCGAAGTATTTAAATTTGTATATTTAAGACGATATAGTTTTTTTTGATCTGCATCATAACGATATTCAATTCGTTCAAATGGTGATAAGCCTTGTTTTAAAGGATCTGTTACCCCAGCTTTACTAAAACGTAGAATTTGATTATCGATTTCTAAAGCTGGATGAAGTTGCCCACCTTGGTTTGCGGATAAAGGGATAATCTGCAAAGTATCACGAAGAATTTGTTGATAAGCATCTTGTAATTCAAATAAATGCACTTCATGTTCGGCATTACGATCACGAACTTTGAGCAAGTAATCGAAAATTTTCCACCCCAATAAAGATAAAACCGCAAAGATAGCGATCGCGACTAACAATTCAACCAAAGTAAATCCTGAGGCGCGAGTTAATCGAGCACTGCTCGATCGTGCTGCAAGGCGAGAAGAAAAGCTTCGGATGTGAATATATTTATTTTTTATCATTATTTTGCTTTCACTGGATAATTAAAAAAGACCATATGAGTAATGCCATTTTGTACTTTTCCCTTATCCGGATCATACAAACTCACTTGTAAATCAATTTTTTGAACATTCGGGCTAATAGTAGATTGAGCTGACTTATCAATTTGCCAAGTTTCACCTTGGGAAGTTACTTGCTTACTTTGAGTTCCTTGCAACCATTCTTGATTAATCTCCATCATAGCAACTTCATTCATTGCTACAAACTGAGCTTTAGTTCGCAAAATTGCATTTGAAGTGGACTGAGTGTACTGCATTGCCACTTTAGTTAAAGCAACAGCTGCGACAGCAAAGATTGCCAAAGCAACCATAACTTCTAAGAGGGTAAAGCCTTTAGATTTCATTTATTTTACCCAAGTGATCTATTTGTATTTCCGAACCAATCGGTTTTTGTTCTAAATAAAATTGTATTTTAACGGTTTTAGCTTCTCCATTGCCAAACCAGATGAGTTGAGGCGTTTGTCCTCCAATCAAATCTGTATTTTTAGCTTTAGAATAATTCTGGTCATCCAAGGGTTGTACTGAAAAAGAAACATGGGCAGGAAGTTGCCGTGTTTTAAACTCAGTATATTTCTGCCAACGGTTTTTTATATCTTGTACTTGTAAAGTGCTTTGATCGTGATATTCATAAAGTTCATAAGAAAATGGTGAGACATCTGTCTCACCATGAGTTTCTAAAGCCAATACACGTGATTGATCGAGCGATTCTTTATTAATTTTCTGCAAATCGAGTAAAAATAACTCTCTCGCCTGCATTGCTTTTTTTTGGTCGACACCACCTATATTTAATACAACCAGAGAAGTCATAATTGTCATAATCACAATGACTACCATCACTTCTATGAGGGTAAAGCCTTTTTGTGATTGAAATGGTAGATTCGATTTCATATCGACCTATTAAGCGTACTGCTCAACTGCTTGTTTGGGTAAGGCTAATGCCTGATCAATATAGGCTACTCGTAAAGTATCTCTTGAACCCAAATAACGTTGATAAAAGCTTGAATTCAGAATTGCAGCAGCTCCATGAGTGAGTGACCAAATTGAAGCTAAGTAATCTCGTGTTGTCATATGACTCTGGATTGACTCTAAATAATGATCAGTCATACGAATAATAATACGTAAGCGCTGCTTTCTCACTTGGTAAAGTTCATTAAAAAGATGGTGCACACCTTGGGCAGTAATTGAAAGCTTTTCTTCAATTTGGTGAAACAGCACTGTTCTTTCTGGATGGTGCAAATGATGCAACATAAAGAAAGCTAAATGTTCTGGAAAAGCCTTTTCAGTATCTTGAACCATTTCCAGTAACATGCGCTCATTACGAATAATTAACAGCATGTACAATTCATCTTTACTTTGAAAGTGCTTGTACAAAGTACCTTTTGCCAAATCAAGCTCAGCAGCCAGCACATCAAGTGTCATTCCGGCTTCGCCATTTTCTAACAACAACTGTTCCGCAACTTGAAATATTAATGCTTCTCTTGCTCGGAACTGAGCTTGACGGTCCATCTTCACGCAATTACTCTCTTTATATAGTTTCTATAAGTTAAATCGCTTTAAGTAAATTTTCAAAATTCTGCGAGGTGATTCTTGCAATTTCCTCAACTGGCTTATCATATACCTCACTTAGTGCTTTCGCTACATAAGGTACATATTTTGGTTCATTCGTTTTACCACGATATGGTACGGGAGCCAAATAAGGGCTATCTGTCTCAATTAAAAGCCGATCTAAAGGAACTTGCTTGGCTACATCTCGTAGATCTTGAGCATTTTTAAATGAAACAATTCCTGAAAAGGAAATATAGTAACCACAGTCCAATACAGCTTTTGCTGTTTCCCAGTCCTCAGTAAAACAGTGCAAAATACCATGTGTAGATTGTTCAGCTCGAATAATATCCACCGTATCATGTTTTGCTGAACGTGTATGAACAACTACTGGTTTTTTAACATTTTTAGAGGCTTGAATATGACGAGCAAAACAATCTTTTTGCTCGTTAATAAAGTCAGTGCTGTGGTAATAGTCTAAACCTGTTTCACCTAAAGCCCACACCTTTTCTGATTGAGCCAATTCAGTCAAATACTCAGTCGTTGCTCGAGCCATAGTATCAACATCCTCACACGGATGTACGCCTACCGTATACCCCACATCTTCATGACGCTTTGCGATTTCAGCTAAAGCAATATGATCATCAAGGTCAACTGAAATTGCCATAAACTTAGAAACACCTTCTGCTCGCGCAGCAGCAAGTGCTAGATCTAAATCACCGTTATAAGGCGTTAAATCTAACATTGTTAAATGGCAATGGGTATCAACAAACACTGTTCTTTCCTATCTGCTTACATGGTATAACTTGGGCGATCTAAAGACATACTACCAGCTAAAATCCGCTCAGCTTCAGCTTTATAGTAAATTCCTTTATCACCACTCAATTGAATTGCGAAACCTTGCGGTTTAAATCCACTTTGCTTATGTGAAATCCAAACTACTTTACCAGTTAAAGGAATTTTTTGTGATTGTTCTGGTAACGTAGCTAAAATAAAAATTTCCTGGCCCATCTTCACTTTTTGCTTTGATGGTACAAACAAGCCCCCACCTTGTACATATCCCATATAACTTGCTTGCAATGTTGCTCTATCTGGAATATTGACCTGAATAATTCCACCCATTTGTGGTTGCATTAGTGTTCCCCTTAAACGTTCATTAATTTTATAAAAAGTTGATCTATGATGAGTTGTGTTTGTACATTCTGTTCAACTAATCTTTTAGATTGCTGTAATTCCTCATAAAGACTGAATAAGCTTTCTAAATTATAGTTTTGCGCTAATTGATCGAACTGTAAATCAATATTTTTCTGTGGTTGATTGAGCTTGACACAAATTAAATCCCCTAACAAGTATTCAAGAAGCATCATAAAATCACTAAAGTTGAGTTCTTTTTGCCATTTAGCCGAATAAAATAAAGGCATATTTTTTTGATTTACAACTTTAGTCCAATCTTCTAAAAAAGACTGTCTTTTAGCAAACCAATCACTAGTCGCAATTTCAACTGCTTGCAAAGGCATATCATTAGAAAGGCCTAGCAATAATTCAGGTGGTACAGATGCTGTTTCCGCTAAATGTTCATTTAGATAAGATGTGGCTTCTGTATATGAAATACGGTCTAAAGCAAAATGCTGTAAGCGACTTCGAATGGTTGCCGGTAATTTCAAATAATGATCGGCCAACAAGATTAAAACGACGCGTTCACCTGGCTCTTCTAAGGTTTTTAGCAGCGCATTTGATGACGCAAGATTTAAAGCTTCAGCTGGCTCAATAACAACAACACGCCATCCCTCACCAGTTTGTTGTACAAATGGCAATAAATCTCGAATTTTTTCTATTTTAATTTTTGCATTCTGTTTTTTATTTTCTTCATCTGTCGTGATATGAACATAGTTTGGATGCGTATCTGATTTTAACCATTGACAGCTACTACATTCACCACAAGCACCTTGAGGTTGTTTATTTAAACAAAGTACCCACGCTAAGAAATGCTTAGCAAAAGCATGTTTACCACAACCTTGTTTACCATAAAATAATAAGCCATGCCCAATATTAGGAAAACGTGTTGTTAACGTTTCCCACATTGTCTGTTGCCACGGATAAACCTTAGAAGTCACATTCTGATTCATTAAATTAACGCTTACTCAAAAGACTCAACAGGCATATTATTTAAACGATCAAGATCTGCTTGAGTGTCAACACCTGGTGGTAAATTCACTTCTGCTACAGCAATAGCAATACGGTGTCCATTTTCTAAAACACGCAATTGCTCAAGACTCTCGAGCTTTTCAAGTTTACCCATTTCCCATGTAACATATTCTTGTAATAAGCTCACACGATAAGCATATAAACCTAAATGACGAAATGCTTGAGTATGTAAAGTTGGTTCGTCTCGCTTAGCGCCATCTCGATCATAAGGGATCGTTGCACGGCTAAAATATAATGCTTCATTTTGTTTAGACATGACTACTTTTACGATACTATCACGCTGAAATTCATCCAACGAATGAATAGGCTCACATAATGTAGACATTGAACAGTTTGGCTTATCAACCAAAAGCTTTGCAACTTGCTGAACAAGCTGGGCTGGCAGTAATGGCTCATCGCCTTGTACGTTTACAATAATGTCATCAGCATCCCATCCTTTAATACGAGCAACTTCACTTAAACGATCTGTTCCCGATGGATGGTCTGCACTTGTTAAAACAACATCAACGCCCTCTGCACGACATATTTCAGCGATACGTTCATCGTCCGTTGCTACACATAGGTCATCGAAACCTTCAACTTTTTTTGCTTGATCTACTACTCGTAAAATCATAGGACGATCATGAATAAGTAACAATGGCTTACCTGGCAAACGCGAACTTGAGAAGCGTGCTGGAATGACGATATGTTTCATTTTTTCTTCCTAAGATATTTGAATATCAAGCTTTTGCAATTGTTGATTTAAAATCTGATAGCACTCTGTAGACAAAACAGCTTTAACAGGTACGATCCAGATAGAACGTTTAAAGTCTAGATGTTTTTCAAGTAATGGTAAAAATTTAACAGCATCTTTTTCTGTTGTAATGATCGGCAAATCATCATTAAAAATGAGATCATCAATACTGTAATCATGATGATCACGAAAAGCATGCTCTTGAAATTGTTTCACCCCTAAACCTTTAAGTGTTTGGTAAAAGCGCTGAGGAAAACCAATGCCGACTACTGCATGGTAATTATTTTGAATATTGAATGATAATTCAGTTGCCGAAGAAGGATTCAACAAGTAAGGCTGGCCTGCATCAAGATGCATATGCAATGTAGTTGTTGGTGTGAAAGTATGCTCGATTACCGTACTAGTTTTTAAACGTTCCGCAGGTTCACGTAAATATCCCTCTGGTAATAACTTTCTATTTCCAAGGCCACGATTTTGATCAAGTACGATCCATTCTATTTGGCGACCTAATGCCCAATGTTGCAACCCATCATCACTAATAATTAAATCTAGTTTAGTCGATGCTAATAATAACTCGATTGCAGCTTGTCTATTGGGTCCTACTGCCATAGGTACGCCAGTTGACTGTACAATCAAAGCAGGTTCATCTCCTGCTTCAGCTGCTTGACTGGCCGATGTTACCAACATAGGAAAAGGGCCAGATCCACCATAGCCTCTACTAATTACCCCTACCTTTACATTATGCTGCTTTAGATAATTGACCAGCTCTATTAATAATGGCGTTTTTCCACTTCCCCCCACCGTAATATTGCCAATTACCAGGACTGGCACAGGTGCGGTATAAACTTTTTTAAAGCCTGAACTATAAAGATAACGATTTAGTAAAAACCCAGCACGATACAAGCAAGACAAAGGACGTAAAACAATCAACCAACTTGATTGCTTATTCCATGCATTTTGGATCAGCTGGGCTAAAGACATACTTAATGGTCCTCAAAATTACGCTGATGTAATTGATAATAAGCACCGTGCTTAGCAAGTAATTCTTGATGAGTACCTTGTTCAACAATTTGTCCGCGGTCCATCACAACAATACGATCCGCATTTTCAATGGTTGATAGACGGTGAGCAATCACAATCGTTGTACGATCTTGCATAGCCTCATCAAATGCTTGTTGAATAAAGTGTTCAGATTCATTATCAAGCGCACTTGTAGCTTCATCTAAAACGAGAATAGGCGCATTTTTCAAAATTGCACGAGCAATTGCGATACGTTGACGTTGACCACCGGATAAGTTTAGACCTTGGGCACCTAAAACAGTATCGTAGCCATCTGGTAAGTTCATAATAAAGTCATGGGCATAAGCAGCCTTTGCCGCTGCGATAACTTCTTCATCGCTCGCATCATGTAGCTGACCATAAGCGATATTTTCACGTACAGTTCGGTTAAACAAAACAACTTGCTGATTTACCATCGCAATTTGTGTACGCAAACTTGAAAGCTCAATATCACGTATTGGTAAATCATCTAAATAAATTTGACCACTTGAGACTTCTTGGAAACGTACCAACATGTTCACTAAAGAAGTTTTACCAGCACCAGAGCGCCCTACCAATGCAACAGTTTCACCTGGGCGAATATCTAAAGAAAAGTCTTTAATTGCCTGAGTGCCATCAGCATATTTAAGTACAACATGGTCAAAACGAATTGCACCTTGCAACTGAGGTTTAAGCTGACCACTATTTTCTTCTTCAGGTAAATCTAATAATTCAAAAACTGAATGTGCTGCAGCCAAACCACGTTGTAACTTTTCATTCACATCTGTCAAGTTTTTAACAGGCTTTGAAAGTAATCCTGCTGCCGTAATATATGCAACAAACTCACCAGCAGTTGTATTCCCTAAAATTTGTGGTCTTAATGCTAACCATACGATTAGAGCCATTGCGCAAGCCATCACCACTTGAACAACAGGACTATTTAGGTTTTGCACAATCACCATTTTTAAACCACGTTTTAAGTTTTCTTCCGATGACTTATAAAAACGCTCTTGTTCTGACTCTTCACCAGCGAAACTTTTAACAACTGCATTACCATTAATACTTTCTTGCACTACATGGTTAACATCACCCATAGTGTCCTGAACTTGCATCGAAAGCTTGCGCATTCTTTTTGAAGCTTTACGCACCAAAATCCCAATCACAGGTAAGAACACCATAATACAAATTGTTAAACGCCAATTGGTATAGAACAAATAACCTAATAACCCCAAAGTAATCATGCCATCCCGAACAATGGTCTTTAATGATTCAGATGAAGCAGCTGTAAGTTGCTCGACGTTATACATAATTTTAGCAGTAATATGTCCCGAAGAGTTATCGAGATAATATTGAGCCGGTAGTCTTAGAAGTTTTGCATAAACTTCTTGGCGAATACTAAAAACCAAACTACGCGAGATCACAGCCGTATAGTACCCCCCCATAAATAGGCCAAGGCCACGGAAGAATACCAATAAAATGATTAATAAAGGGAACCAATCCAGATCCGCTCTACTCGCATTTTGAATTGCATCAATAATAAATTTAATGAGCTTAGCAACAGAAACCTCCGTCGCTGAGTTCATACCGAACCCGATAAGAACTAATAAGGCCACGCCCCAATAAGGTTTTAAATAGGATATGAGACGTAAATAAACCTTAAAATCTTGATTCACTCAGAAAAACCTCTAGAAGGAACTTTGGTACTAATATTGATGTTAACAAAACCGAGTTGTCCTGCTACATCCATAACACGAATAACATCCTGATGGGATGCTTTTGCATCAGCAGCAATGATAAACATAAAGTCACGTCGCTCTTGAGCAATTTGCTTAATTGCAGTGCTCAAATCAGCCACATCTTTGGTAGATAGCGCCTGACCATTCACGGCGTAATGTCCGCTAGAGTCTACCACGACTTCAATTCTATGATCGTACTGTTTTGGTGGAACACCTTGTGCATCTGGTAAAGTTAAATTGATGCGACTTGGCTGATTAAAAGTGGTAGATAACAATAAAAACACTAGAATGAACAATAAACAATCAATCATAGGTGTTAGATTGATATGAATGTCTTCAACCTGAGAACGTTTAAACTTCATATTGCGATCTACCCATCAACCAACGCGGCGATGTTCTTGCATGACTGAAGAACGTTTGTAAAACAATGAGGCATGAAATAGCGTCGATTGTTGCTCTAACTCAGCAATATAATCTTGCACTACTCTTTGAAAATATCGATAGGAAATAAGTGCAGGAATTGCAATGAGCATACCAACTGCTGTTGTGATCAAAGCCTTGGAAATACCGGGAATCATTAAACTAGGACTACCTGCCGAACCAAAATCAATAACCAAAAAAGACTCAATAATTCCCACAACTGTTCCAAGCAGCCCTAGTAGCGGCGCTATAGCACTTAAGGTCCCTAAGAAGTTAATATTTTTTTCTAAATAAGAAATTTCTTGAGAAGCCATAGCTTCCATTTGTGCTCGAGCAAATTGTTCGCCATGTTCCTGATGCTCAAAACCAGCTTTTAGAATATTGCCCAATGCCGTGCTTTGCGCATTAGTATCCTGTTCCAAATTTGTTATGACAACAGAAATATCTGCACTGCCATCATTCATTAGTACTTTAGGTAAAACTTGTGAACGTCTTAAACGTACAAAACGCTCAATACTAATTGCGACGGTTAAAATTGAACACAAAATTAAAGGCAGCATTAACCAGCCGCCCGCTTTCACAAGTTCCCACATATTTTCTTCCCCAAGAATATAAATTAGAAATATATGACCTAACTTAGAATTAATCTGGTAAACAAATATTCAAAATACCATCTAACTCATCGAGTGAATGATAGTGAATAACAAGCTTACCTTTACCTTTCTGGTTATGATCAATTTTAACATTGGCACCAAAACGTTCTGATAATTTCTGAGTTAGTTGCTCAATGTCTGGTGCAACAGGAGCTTTTTCCTTTTCCTGTTTAGGCTCGTTCCAATCGCGTACTAACTGCTCAGTCTGACGAACAGATAATCCTTTTTCAATTACAATTTTTGCAACTTCAAGTTGTTCTTTGCCCTTTAAAGTTAAGATGGCACGAGCATGCCCCATATCAAGCTGGCCTTGCTGCATAAACTCCTTAATATCATCAGCCAAGCTCAACAGACGTAATAAATTACTTACCGTTGTTCTTGCTTTACCGACTGTATCAGCAATTTCTTGATGGCTTAAACCGAATTCATCATGGAATCGTTGTAGCGCCAACGCTTGATCAATCGGGTTTAAATCTTGACGTTGAATATTTTCAATAAGTGCTAAAGCAATAGCAACCTGATCATTTAAATCACGAACAATTGCAGGGATTTCCGTTAAACCAGCAATTTGAGCTGCGCGCCAACGACGCTCACCTGCAATAATTTCGTAAGGATGAGCTTCATCATCTACAGGACGAATAACAATTGGCTGCATTACCCCATGTTTTTCAATAGAGGATGCCAACTCTTGCAAATCATGCTCATGGATAAAACGACGTGGTTGATATTCACCTCGTTTCAACAACTTCACATCAATTTGCTTTAACTGACCATGATCAAGCGCTTGAGCTTCTAGTTGTAATTTTTCTTTTTGAATTGAACCAAGTAATGCATCTAAACCACGACCTTTCGCCAATCCGCGTTTTTTGATGCTCATACTTTACTTCCTTTCTTCACTTTACTTTTCTTTAACATCTCAGCCGCAAGATTTAAGTATGCAACTGCACCTTTCGAACTTTTTTCAAAATAAATTACTGGCAAACCATGTGCAGGCGCTTCAGCCAAACGAACATTACGTGGAATCACAGTGTCGTAGAGTTTCTTACCAAAATATTGTTCCAACTCAGCAGATACATCGCGAGTTAAGGCATTACGCGCATCATACATGGTACGTAAAACACCAATAATTTCCAAATCTGGATTTAACGCTTTTTGAATACGATCGATTGTTTGAGTTAAATCTGCCAAACCTTCTAATGCATAGTATTCGCATTGCATTGGAATAATTACACCATCTACTGCAGCTAAAGCATTCACGGTAATTAAACTTAAGCTAGGCGCACAATCAACAATAATGTAATCGAATGAGTCCCGGATTTCATTCAAAGCATTCTTTAAAATGAACTCACGACCTTCTTGCTCGGCTATGGCAAGCTCGACACCAGAAAGTTCACGGTTTGAACCCAAAACTTTATATCCAACCTCAGCTTTTTGAATTGCCGTTTCGATTGGCACTTCACCCAATAACACATCCGTAATTGAGTAAAGTAGATCATTCTTTTGAATACCAGACCCCATCGTAGCATTACCTTGCGAATCTATATCGACAAGTAGCACACGTTTTTTCAATACAGCTAGTGACGCTGCAAGATTTACTGCAGTCGTTGTTTTACCAACACCACCCTTTTGGTTTGCAATCGCAATAATTTGAGCCATGGTAACCCTAATACTTTTTATTTAAATTCGTTGAAGTAAAAGTAAATGACGTTGTTCATCAAGTCTCGGTACATGCAGTTCAATCACTTTACATGAAAATTCCTGCTTAAGCTCTTCCATTTCTTCAACTGGAATCAGTCCTTTCATCGCGGCAATTATACTCTGCTCATGTAAATATGGACGTGCAGCCTCAACAAAATCTGTTAATGATGCAAATGCACGACTTGTTATTACATCAAATTGGCCAAGTTCATCAATTGTATCTTGATTTTCAACACGCGTTTGCACAGCTATTACGTTTTTAAGCTTAAGGTCAGCAATAAACTGTTTCAAAAAACGAATTTTCTTACCATTTGAATCAAGCAATACACAAGAGCGTTCTGGCTGACATAAAGCAATGATCATGCCCGGCATGCCACCACCTGTACCTACATCGAGCAAACGACCTGCTGGCAAATCTTTCAAAATACTTAGGCTATCCAACAAATGCTTTACTAACATTTCTTTAGGATCACGAATCGCTGTTAGATTATAAGCTTTGTTCCAAAGTACCAAAGCATCTTGATACTTCAACAATAATGTCAAAGCTTCATCGCTAAGCGATAAACCTAATTTTTGACTACCCTGTTGTAACTCTTGAAAAAACGGATGCATAAACAGATAACATCTAAGTAAAATTTAAAACAAAGTATACCCATTTATGCATCGTGGAACACTAGTTAACGATTAGCGATTACGCAGTTAATCGTAGAAGCCTTCACGAATTTGCAAATCTAGCTCCATTAAACGCTCAGGCGTTCCCACATCTACCCATGCACCTTTAAGCTTTTCACCAGATATTTTTTGTTTGTGAATCGCTTGCTTCAACAATGGGGCTAACGGACGTTTACCAGCTTCCAATCCATCAAAAAGCTTAGGATGGATAACAGATACACCACTAAAAGTGAGGTTCTCGCCCTTCACATCTTGATCAAATGTAAAAGCGCGTCCATTTAATAATGTAAAGTCGCCATCAGGATGCTGTTTAGGATTATCAACTAATACAAGATGTGCCAAATCATCATTTAACTTAATATGGCGTAGAGCTTCAAAATCCATTGTAGTCCATACATCTCCATTCACCAGAATGAAAGGATCGGTTCCAAGCAGTGGCAAAGCATTAATAATTCCACCAGCGGTTTCCAGCCCTTCTTCTTCTCGTGTCCAACGGATATCCACACCAAATTGAGAGCCATCTCCCAAGCTACTGATGAGTTTGTCGGCTAACCACGCAGAATTGATGACTATGTCGGTCACACCAATTTTCTTAAGTTTTTCAATATGCCACACAATAAGTGGCTTACCACCTACCTCAAGCAGAGGCTTTGGTGTATATAGCGTGAGTGGACGCATACGATTGCCCAAGCCAGCAGCTAAAATCATTGCTTTCATTATGCTGCAACCTCATAAGGGCCATATTTTTCAATAAATTTAGGCATTACTGAACTGTGAATAAACGCCATGAAGTCATCAAGCTCATGATAGCCATGGCTCTCTTCAAGTAAATACCACATGACTCGTGGTAAATCCTTCAAATAACCAGACTTACCATCTCGCTCAAACAAACGGACAAAAATACCTAAAATTTTGATATGGCGTTGAATTGCCATTAAATCAGCATCACGTTTAAATTGGTCAAAGCTTCGGTTTTGTTTAGCAGATGCTGGTAAAAGCTCATAGAACACTTTAAACCATTGATAAACACGCTCAGCATTCCACTGCACGTATGCATCACGTGTAATCGAGATTAAATCATATGTATCAGCACCAATAACTGCATCTTGGAAGTCAATTACTCCCAATTCTTCTTCATTAGCAATTTTCATTAAATTACGGCTATGAAAATCACGATGTACAATAACTTGCGGTTGAGCTAATGCTGCCTGAGCCAAGAAATCAAATGCATCATCAATAGTTTTCTTTTGCTCAGCTGTTGGATGGATATCGAGTGACGGTAACATCCAATCTGTTAACAACTGCATTTCCGATAAAAGCTTTTCATAAGAATAAGCCGGGAAATGTTCAGCGCCATTAATCGATTGCAAATGAATAAGCTGTTTAAAGCTCTGTTCATAATATTGATCAACTGTTTCATCGTTTAACAATGTAGACAGCAGCACGTCACCAAAGTCTTCTAACAATAAAAAACCTTGATTTAAATCTTTTGCAACAATCTGAGGTACCCGAACCCCATGCCCTGCAAAAAACTCGTCAATGGTCACAAACGGAACACAGTCTTCTTTTTCAGGAGGCGCATCCATAAGCATATACGTTTTATTTTGTAACTGGATGCGAGCATAACGTCGAAAGCTTGCATCCCCTGCTAAATAAGCGATCTGAAATTGATCATTTTCAAGAACAGATGTAAGCCATGTATGTATCAATTGTTCACGTTGTGTATTCATTTGCAATAAAATCTAAAACAAGCTGAGATTTTTGAAGGGTTAAGTGTAGCCACTTATAAACTTTTTCTCTATGATGCGACAATAATTAATTGTGAATTAGCATACTTGGTTAATGAGACAATGAAGCATCAGTTTAAATTTAATCCTTTAGCGACCGCTATTTTTACGCTCTTATGTAGTGGCTCCATACAATCAAGTTATGCTGAGTCAGCTGGTGTTGTCTCCAACATAGACAATAATCAACTTAAGGCGAGTATTAAGGAAGCCTATCCAGGGCAGGAATTCTTTCAACAATATTATGTTGATAAATCTGCTCCTGAGGCGCAATTGCGCAATAATAAATATTTGAGTTCAGCATTCTGCCAAGGAACTTGGATTACGCCAATTAATCCTGAAACTAAAGCGTTAGATGCAGATAAGGCTACTTCAGTTGTAACGGCTGATTATGGGCACTACAACCCTGCCGGCGACTCTGTGTTGGAAGGAAACGTGGTGATAGATCAGGAAGGCCGTACAGTTCGTGCCGATAAAGTCACCATCGATAAAACTCAAACATTTGCACATGCACAAGGCAGAGTACAGTTAGCTCAAGGCGGCTTACTTTCTCAAAGTGATGAAATTAATTACAATTTAAAGACTCAAACCGGTGATTTAAATAATAGTTTTTATATTTCTGAACAACAACATGCCCATGGTCATGCTGGGAAGATCGAGAGAACCTCTCCGAATGTAATGGTTCTCAATGATGCGACTTACACAACCTGTCCGCCAGGCCAGAAACCAGGTTGGAAAATTCAAGCCAACAAAATTGAGTTGAACCAAGAAACTGGGCGCGGTGTTACGCGCGGAACAAAACTATATGTAAAAGATGTTCCAGTTCTAGCAGTTCCCTACTTTAACTTCCCGATTGATGACCGCCGTACTACAGGTATCCTCAACCCACAATTTGGTTTCTCAAACGATGGTGGTATTGAACTTTCGGTTCCTGTTTATTTAAACCTTGCGCCTAATTACGATGCAACAATTACGCCACGTTACTTAGCAGATCGTGGGGCAATGTTACAAGGTGAATTCCGATATTTGACGGATGGGTTTGGTGCCGGACAGATTTGGGGCGGCATTTTGCCATCTGATAAAGAATATGATGATAAAGACCGTAAAGATTTCCATTTTTTACATAATTGGGATATCAACGACCAATGGTCTACCAACCTTGAATATAACTACGCATCAGATAAAGACTATTTCTCTGATTTAGATAGTAGCCCTAACTCTAAAACAGATCTTAACTTGCGTAGAGCTTGGGAACTTAACTATCAGCATGGTATTCCGGGTTTAAAAGCACAGCTTAAAGTCGAAGATTTCCAGACCCTTGATCCTCAAGTTAAAGATGCAGACAAGCCATATGCACGTTTGCCGCAATTCTTGTTGAATTATGTCACAGGTAACCCATTAGGCTTACAATACGAATTCAATAACGATACTGCATACTTTAAGAAATCAATTAACGATAATTCTGCACAAGAAAGTAGCGGTACGCGTATTTATAACCAGTTTGCAACACGTTATAACTATCGAACACCAGCAGCCTTTGTAATTCCTGAGGTTTCTGTACGTTCTATTCAAACCTTCTATGATAAAGATACTCAGTTAAATAACCCTGGCGGCTCTGAAAACAAATCAGTCGTTGTGCCACAATTTACATTGGACACTGGTTTGAATTTTGAACGTGAAGGTAAATATTTACAAACACTTACACCACGTGCTTTCTATGCCTATGCGCCATACAAAAATCAAGATGGCTACCCTAACTTTGACTCAACCACTGCGTCAATTAGTTACGATCAGTTATTTAACCCTTACCGCTTCTATGGTCATGACCGCCTTGAAGACAATAACTTTTTATCGTTAGGTGTAAGTTATAGTCTTTTTGACACAGTAGGTTTAGAGCGTTTACGTGCAAGTGTGGGACAAAGCTATTATTTTGAAGATCGCCGCGTCACTTTAAAACAAGGCCAAGATGAATTTGACACCGAGCGTAAAACTGGCCCTGTTATAAGCTTATCAAGCCAACTTAATCAAAACTTTACCATTGCTGCCAACTCGGCCTGGATGTCAAATGGCGATAATGCTCAACGTGACTTCCAAGTTTACTATACAGGTGATAAAGGAAATCTATATAACTTAGGCTATTTCTATCGTAAAGATATTCCTGGTCGCCAAGATACATACGACCAAGTTGTTGCATCGTTTATACAACCAATCAAAGACAATTGGCGTATTATGGGCCACGTACAATATGACATGGACAATGATGTTGCCCGTGAACTCTTGCTAGGAGTTAATTATGAGTCATGTTGCTGGGGTATTTCTGTCTATGGCCGTTCATACTATAACGATCTAGATGATCCGAAAACTTCAGATGTTAGTGAAAAGCGCGCGATCATGGCCGAAATTACACTTAAAGGTTTAGGTGGTTTAAACAATAAACTCGCGTCTTTACTTGAAAATCGCGTTTTAGGTTTTAACAAAATTAATCAATCTTGGACACAACGTTAATGAAGACAAAACATCTTAAACAGTTTTTTAAAGCGACGACCCTTGCTGTATTAATATCTTCATCAATGCATAGTTTTGCCCAACCTACTGATGAAGTTGTGGCAATTGTGGACAATAGCGTAATTTTAAAAAGTGACCTTGAACAAGGAATGGCTGAAGCAGCTCACGAATTGCAAGCACAAAAAAAAGAAGTTCCACCTCAACAATACTTACAATTTCAAGTATTAGACCAGCTCATCTTACGTCAAGCACAACTTGAACAAGTTAAAAAATATGGCATCAAACCTGATGAGAAAAGTCTAAATGAGGCTGTACTTAAAGTTGCAAGTCAATCGGGTAGCAAAAGCCTAGAAGCCTTTCAACAAAAATTAGATGCGATTGCACCTGGAACTTATGAAAACTTACGTAGCCGTATTGCTGAAGATTTAGCAATTAATCGTCTGCGTCAACAGCAAGTTATGTCTCGCATTAAAATCAGTGATCAAGATGTAGACAACTTCTTAAAGTCACCACAAGGGCAAGCTGCTTTAGGTAATCAAGCTCATGTGATTCATATGCGAATTTCCGGAGACAACCCTCAAGAAGTTCAAAATGTAGCAAAAGAAGTTCGTTCACAACTTGCTCAAAGCAATGATTTAAACGCTCTTAAAAAGCTTTCAACCGCGACTGTAAAAGTTGAAGGTGCAGATATGGGATTCCGCCCTCTTTCTGATATACCGGCTGAACTTGCTGCTCGTATTACTCCACTGCAAGATGGTCAAACAACTGACTTAATCTCTGTACGCGATGGCGTACATGTTCTAAAACTTTTAGAACGTAAGCAAAATGAACAGAAAGCATTAGTACCGCAATATCAAACACGCCATATTCTTATTCAACCTTCCGAAGTGGTAAGCCCTGAAAATGCGAAACAAATTATTGATAGCATTTACAAGCGATTAAAAGCGGGTGAAGATTTCGCTACTCTTGCTGCAACTTATTCAAATGATACAGGTTCAGCACGTGATGGCGGCAGCCTAGGTTGGGTTACGCCTGGCATGATGGTTCCTGAGTTTGATAAAAAAATGCAGGAAATTCCTGTAGGTGAAATTAGTGAACCTTTCCAAACTCAATTCGGCTGGCACATCTTACAAGTGACAGACAAACGCGAAAAAGATATGACGCATGAATATCAAGAGCGTATGGCACGTCAAATTTTAGGTGAGCGTCAATTTAACACTGAAATTGATAGCTGGTTACGTGAAGTCCGTGCAAATGCTTATGTAGAAATTAAAGATCCAAGCCTCGACAAAAAGAACTTACAAAAATAAGTTAATCTTTTGTCGTTAAAACCTGTGTTGATCACAGGTTTTTTTGTAAACAAAACCCAGCCATTAAAAAACCGGTTATATGAATAACCGGTTTCTATAAATCAGACCCTAACGGGAATTATTTATAACGATCAACCATTTTCTCTAAAGAAATTGGACGAATCTTGTCAGCATTGCCAGCTGTACCGAAAGCTTCATAACGATCGATACAAATTTGTTTCATTGAATCGACAGTTTTAGCGAAATACTTACGTGGGTCAAATTCAGCTGGGTTTTCCGCCATGAAACGACGAATTGCACCTGTTGAAGCTAAACGCAAGTCAGTATCGATATTGATTTTACGTACACCATGTTTAATCGCTTCTACAAGCTGCTCAACTGGTACACCATAAGTCTCACCAATATTACCACCAAACTCGTTAATTACTTTTAACCATTCTTGTGGTACAGAGCTTGAACCGTGCATTACAAGGTGAGTATTTGGCAATGCCGCATGAATTTCTTTAATACGGTCAATTGCTAAAATATCCCCTGTAGGTGGACGTGTAAATTTATAAGCACCGTGTGAAGTACCTACAGCAATTGCTAAAGCATCAACATTTGTATCAGCAACGAATTGTTTTGCTTCTTCAACAGAGGTTAAAAGCTGAGAATGGTCAAGTACACCTTCTGCACCCACACCGTCTTCTTCTCCAGCCATACCTGTTTCAAGGCTACCTAAGCAACCGATCTCACCTTCAACAGATACACCACAAGCATGAGCCATTGCTACCACTTGACGAGTTACATCTACGTTGTAATCGTAAGTTGTAGGAGTTTTACCATCAGCGCCTAATGAACCGTCCATCATCACTGAGCTAAAACCAAGTTGAATAGAACGTTGGCATACATCAGGGCTTGTACCATGGTCTTGGTGCATTACCACTGGAATGTGTGGCCATTCTTCAATTGCAGCCAAAATAAGATGGCGTAAGAATGGAGCGCCTGCATATTTGCGAGCTCCAGCAGATGCCTGAACAATTACAGGTGAATTGGTAGCATCTGCGGCAAGCATAATTGCACGCATTTGTTCTAAGTTATTTACGTTAAATGCTGGTACGCCGTAGTTATGTTCCGCAGCGTGATCCAAGAGCTGGCGCATTGAAATGAGTGCCATAATATCCTCCCAGGTAGTGCGGCTTATTCTACCTTGTCATTTATTTCAATTCAGCAACAAATCACAGTATTTCAAAAAAAATCCCTGCATTTGCAGGGAATTTTTAACAAAAAACAACAAATTAATGCGTTTCTGAAGCAGCCGACTCGCTAGCCGTACTACCTTCAACCACATCTGTATTCTTTTCATCTAAAACTGGCTTATCAAGCGCATCGATTGCAGCTTGTTGTTCAGGAGTTACTTTGTCAGCAACAGCTGTAGATGCCGCATCTTGGCCTGCTTGAGTCGCCTCTTCTTTTTTCGCACAAGCAGTCAACATCATTGGGACAATTAACAAAGCAGCAAAGGTAAGTTTTAAATTCATCACTATTTTCCACAATTGGTGATTTAGTACTCATTATATTATTTCAGGAATATGACAATTTAATGACTTATCAATGAAAAAGGGATTGATAACTCAATCCCTTCTTATTTCAATATAACAGTTTTTAAGCACGTTCAAGTAAAACGGCAACTGCTGGCAATGTTTTTCCTTCAACAAATTCAAGGAATGCACCACCACCTGTTGAAATATAACCAATTTGATCAGCTACATTATATTTATCGATCGCAGCTAAAGTATCACCACCACCAGCAATTGAGAATGCATCAGATTGTGCAACTGCAAGAGAAAGTGCTTTAGTACCCTCACCAAATTGATCAACTTCAAATACACCAACAGGACCATTCCAAAGAATCGTTTTTGAAGTTGTTAAAATATTTGCAAATGCTTTAGCTGTTTCAGGACCAACATCCAAAATCATATCATTTGCTGTTACATCTTCAACTTTCTTAATTACTGCTTGCGCTGCTGCCAAAGAACCTAAGAAATCTTCGAAGTTAATTTGTGAAGCATCAGCTACAACTACATCTGTAGGAAGTGGAACACTTACTTTAGCAGCAATTTGTTTTGCAGTTTCAACCAAGTCAGCTTCATATAAAGATTTACCAACATTATAACCAGCAGCCGCCAAGAAAGTATTTGCAATACCACCGCCCACAATCAGTTGGTCACAAATACCAGATAATGAATTTAATACATCAAGTTTTGTTGAAACTTTAGAACCAGCGACAATTGCCACCATTGGTTTTTCAGGTGTTTGCATTGCACGGCCAAGTGCATCTAATTCAGCAGCCAATAATGGGCCTGCCGCTGCAACAGGTGCAAAACGTGCTACACCTTCTGTAGAAGCTTCTGCACGGTGAGCAGTACCAAAAGCATCCATTACAAACACATCACATAGAGCTGCATATTTTTGTGCAAGTTCAGGATTATTTTTCTTTTCACCCGGATTAAAACGAACATTTTCAAGCAAAACAACTTGTCCTGCTTCAACTTCAACACCATCTAAATAATCAGTAAATAATTTAACTTCTTGACCTAGTGCTTCAGTTAAATATGCAGCTACTGGTGCAAGTGATTGTTCAGGCTTTGGCTCACCTTCCACAGGACGACCTAAATGTGAAAATACCATTACAGCAGCGCCTTTTTCTAAAGCAGCTTTTATTGTTGGAAGTGCGGCACGTAAACGAGCATCGCTGGTAATCACACCATTTTTAACAGGAACGTTTAAATCTTCACGAATAAGGACACGTTTACCTGCTAAATTAAGGTCAGTCATGCGCTGAAAATTCATGTAAAGCTCTCTTTATGATTTTAAAAACGCGCCAATTTTAAATGATTACATCAAAAAAGGTTAGTTTTTTTGCATAAAAGCTGTAGAAAGCCAAAGTTTTGATTATGATAGAGGTAGTAATCTAATATTTCATCCATTATGTCTATTCATCCAGATCCACAAATCAATCGTTTAAATGTTTTAGGTGAACCCTTAGCAAGCTGTTGTTTTGACCCTATTACTGGCTACTTCCGAAATGGTTTTTGCCATACAGCCGTAACAGATCTTGGTCAACATACGGTGTGCGCCCAAATGACTTCTGAGTTTTTAAATTTTTCACAAA
Source organism: Acinetobacter sp. AOR12_HL (assembly GCF_027855275.1). NCBI lineage: Bacteria > Pseudomonadati > Pseudomonadota > Gammaproteobacteria > Moraxellales > Moraxellaceae > Acinetobacter > Acinetobacter sp. AOR12_HL. Next base: position 31,298 of record NZ_JAKTIJ010000029.1, read on the forward strand.
AAGTCGGAAACGATCTGATCACTCCTCTACCTGAAGCAGGCTTCCCTGGCCTACAACCGGGAGACTTCTGGTGCATTTGTGTAACTCGTTGGGTAGAAGCTTATCAAGCTGGTCAAGCACCTCCTGTTAAACTTCATGCTTGTCATCAAGCTGTATTGAGCTATGTTCCATTAGATGTATTAATGGAATTTGCAGTGTAATGAAACAACCCAAAATTATTTTGGCATCAAGCAGTCAGACACGTAAAGATTTAATGAATCGTTTAGGAATCGAATATATCTGCATTAGTCCAGATATTGACGAGAGTCCTTGTGGTGAAATGCATGCCGATGATTTAGCAAAAAGACTGGCATTTACTAAAGCACAAGTAATTGCACAAAAAAATCGTGAAGCAATTGTAATTGGATCAGATCAGGTTGCATGGCGAGAGCATGCTCCTCATGATTTTATTGGCAAACCCTTAACAATTGAAAATGCCAAAGCTCAATTAGCAGCAAACTCTGGCCGAACAGTCTTTTTTAGTACTGCTTTAAGTGTGCAGTGCCTTGAAAAAAGTTTTGAACATACGCTTGTTGAGCATTATCAAGTTAAATTTCGCAATTTAAGCGCGCCTGAAATCGAAAGATACGTCGACTTAGATCTGCCCTTACAATGCGCAGGAAGTTTTAAGTGTGAAAGTCTCGGTATTAGTTTATTTGAAAAAATGATAGGCCAAGACCAAACCACGCTGATGGGTTTACCCATGATTCAGCTTTGTCAGATTTTAAGACAACTCAATCTCCAAATTCCTTAATATTTATTAGCTTATTTATAGGTTATTTCCATGACAGAAGCTTTAACCGTTTTAGGCGGTATTACTGCTGAACAGTTTTTAACAGAGTATTGGCAGAAAAAACCATTACTTGTACATAATGCTATGCCTGAAATTGTGGGTATGTTAGAGCCGAATGATGTAAAAGAACTCGCTTTAGAAGACCATGTAACTGCTCGTCTTATCCGTCAAAAAGATAAAAATCCAAATGAATGGCATGTAAAATCGTCTCCCTTAACTAAAGGTGATTTTCAAAAACTACCAAAGTTATGGACACTTTTGGTTCAAGCAGTAGACCATTATTCATTTGATATAGCTGAATTGTGGAAGAAATTTCCTTTTATTCCGCAATGGCGCCGTGATGACATTATGGTCTCTTATGCCCCAAAAGGTGGTTCAGTAGGAAAACATTTTGACTTTTATGATGTTTTTCTTGTTCAAGGATATGGTCATCGACGCTGGCAACTCGGCCAAATGTGTGATGCAAGCACTGAATTTGTACCTAATCAACCTTTAAAGTTGCTACCAGAAATAGATGTTCATTTTGATGAAGTATTAGCTCCTGGCGACTTATTATATGTTCCACCTGGATTATCACATTATGGCGTTGCCGAAGATGATTGTTTAACTTTCTCCTTTGGTTTCCGTATGCCTAATATTTCAGGCATGATCGATAGAATTAGCGATCAATTTGCTACTGATGAATTACTTCAAAATCCTGTTGTCGATATTACCCGTAAGAATCCTCCTCAAATTGGGGAAATAAACACGGAAGAGTTGGCTTATTTAAGAGATTTAGTGCTAGCTCAATTGAAAAATTCAACAGTACTTGATGCTGCCCTCATGTCGTACATGAGCGAGCCTAAATATCCAGACAATATTCCAGAACCAGATGAAATAGAGGTTGAAGACCTAAATGCTATTTTGTCAGATGGCTATGAGCTGCTACTCGAACCTGCTTCGCGTCTACTTTATACAGAACAAAATGGCGTTTTAAAGTTTTGGGGTAATGGAGAAGAATTACCGATTGTGGAATCTTTTGCCACCCAACTCAAATCGATTGCCGATGGGAAAAGCATTCCTTTCAATAGTGAGCTTAACAATACAGATATTTTAGAAAACATTGTTCAATTATTGAATAATTCAATTCTTATGTTGTTACCTCCTGCAGAGTAATACTAACTAAATATATAAAAAGGAGAAATTATAAAATTTCTCCTTTTTTCTTTTATAAATACATGTTTAAATATACCAATCTTTAAATCAAAGTTATAAAGGCCCACTTATAGTAAAAACCACCTTACCAAATCAAAGAATTAACTACTAAACATAGCTATTAAATTATAAAAAAATTAATGCTTAGCATTGAGTTTTGTTCTTTTATTATTTTTAAAAAACCTATTTTTTTCTATCAATAACAGTCAATACAATGTAAAATTTCGCGTTCGTGCTTTTTATTTGTACACTCGACCTTTAGGCTAATAGCAAAATATTTGTGTGAGGCTACTAAAATATGTCAAAAAAAGATGACATTATTACCACTGCTTTAAGACTTTTTAATTCATATAGTTATAATTCTATAGGGGTAGATCGTATCATCAGTGAATCTGGTGTAGCGAAAATGACATTTTATAAATACTTTCCTTCAAAAGAGAAACTTATTGAAGAGTGTTTATTATTAAGAAACTCACTTTTACAAAATTCTCTTACTGCGGCAATCTCTAAAGAAGACGAAACCAACCCACTAGCTCGTATTAAAGCCATCTTTTTATGGTATTCAGATTGGTTTAATAGTGAAGACTTTAATGGGTGCATGTTCCAAAAAGCCTTAGAAGAAGTATTAAAACAATACCCGTCAACACATCAACCAGCAACTTTATACAAAATCTGGTTAACACAATTAATGCAAGATCTTCTTATTCAATATGAAATTGAAGAGTCTCGACCTTTGGCATTGCTTTTAGTCAATATTTTAGAGGGTATGACCATTCAAGCTCAAGTTGAGCATGGTTCAGTAAAAATTGATGACTATTGGAAGCGTGTAGAGAAACTCATTGAATTTGAAAAAATTGCACATTAAAAAATAAAGCGTGATATTATTCTTCTTATCTTGTTGAATCTTCTTCTTATTCATCACGCTGCGTCTGAAAGTCATTCTAGCTTAGAGTTTGACATTTTTTAAATTATCATCCCAAACTAGAATATACAGACCTGTCTGTACATGGTCGATTATAACTTTAGAAAATAAAAACACAATCTTTTTTTCTTGCCCTTTTATATATAAATCAGATTTAACTATTGATAGACAGAAAAATAGAATTTATTTTCTTTGACTTTGTTTCATTTATACTTAACAATTACGCTTCTCACACAAAGCAACACTTTTGACACAAAACAAATACAAATTCTTGTTTTACCTTAATAATGTTATATATTTATCAATTACACTTATAAACCTTTTCAACAAAAACAATTGGATTGATTAGTTTTGCTACATTCATTTTCTTAAGATCAATCTATACTATGCCGGCCATATTGATATAGGTATAAAGTATGAAAGATGGACTCCAAATTGAAGAAATGAAAAATGCGGCGGATTCAGTCGTAGGAACATTAAAATCTTTAGCTAACACTGACCGTTTATTAATTTTATGTCACTTAGCCCATGAGGAGTTAAATGTCTCTCAAATTGAAGAGAAAACACAAATCACCCAACCCACCCTTTCACAACAATTGATGATGCTACGTAAAAGTGATGTCGTTTCAACACGTCGTGATGGCAAGCAAATCTTCTATTCGATCAAGGATGATAAGATGCATTCAATTTTAAATATGCTTTATCAGTTATACTGCATAGAATAACTGCTCTAAACTTATAAAATTATAATAATATTAATGTATTCCTGAAATATGCGATTTTTCAACTTGGTAGCTGGTAATTATCCGAGCAAAGAGGATTGAAAATTCGCGTAGTTTTTCTAGCATTCCAATCTATTAAAAAACAAAAATAACCTCTCCTATTTCTTTTATATCTTTTCTCCCTCTTCACTAATTTTTATGGCAAATAATAAGAACTTAAGCGTTACTGGCTGTAATATAAGCAAAACATTAGATACCCCACTTTAAAAAATCAATTTTATTTATTTAAAAACAAAAACTTAATATTACCAAACCTTATAAAACTGATGACTTGATATAAAAAAGCTTAAGATTCACATCACTTACGTATAAAATACTCAGCTTGTTCAACCTTTAGCCATGAATAGGTTAATAAGGCCTTTATATGCTTGAATTCTTTTCTCGATTAAGCTTAGTCACTAAAATTATTATCGCCATTATTTTAGGGATAGGCGTCGCACTATTATTTCCAACCGTTACGCCGTACTTAAGCTTGTTTGGTGAACTATTTATTAAAGCATTAAAATCGGTTGCTCCTATTTTAGTCTTTGTACTGGTTCTCTCATCTATTGCCAACTTCCAAGTCGGTCATAGTGCAAATTTACGCCCAGTATTACTACTCTATGTAGTAGGTATGTTATTAGCTGCTTTTAGTGCTGTGATCGCTAGCTTATCTTTTCCTAGTACGCTTTATCTCAACACTGTTTCTCATAATAATTTGCAAGCGCCTGGTAGTCTCGCTGATATATTAAAAAATCTGCTTTTAAGTTTTATTGCAAACCCTGTTCAAGCAATCAGTGAAGCGAACTTTATTGGTATTCTTGCGTGGGCAATTGGTCTCGGCTTAGCAATGCGTCATAGCTCGGATACAACCAAACAAGTAATGCAGGATGTTTCACATGCTGTAAGCGCTATTATTCATAAAGTCATTGCGTTTGCACCTGTTGGTATTTTCGGTCTAGTTGCAGTAACTTTTGCAGATGCTGGACTAGCAACACTTGAAAGTTATGCACAATTACTTGCTGTTCTATTAGGAACAATGCTGTTTGTTGCTCTAGTGATTAACCCAATTCTGGTAGGTTTAACAATTCGCGGTAATCCCTACCCATTAGTATTTAAATGCTTAAAAGAAAGTGGTATCACAGCGTTCTTTACACGCAGCTCAGCAGCTAATATTCCTGTAAACCTTGATTTAGCTGAACGTTTAGGCGTAAATCCTTCAACTGCGAGCGTTTCAATTCCTTTAGGTGCTACTGTTAACATGGCTGGTGCAGCAGTTACGATTACTGTACTTACTTTAGCAACTGTGCATACGTTAGGAATTCATGTTGATTTGGCAACAATGATTATTTTATCTGTTGTAGCTACAATATCAGCATGTGGTGCATCTGGTGTTGCAGGTGGTTCCCTACTTCTAATTCCAGTCGCATGTAGCTTATTTGGTATTTCATCAGAAATTGCAATGCAAGTTGTTGCAGTGGGTATGATTATTAGTGTATTACAAGATTCAACAGAAACGGCGCTTAACTCATCTACCGATGTTTTATTTACAGCCGCAGTTGATATTCGCTCAAGACAAAACTCATAGAGAACATGCCATTTCAAAGTTTACCAAACTGGTTCCAACTTGGCGCCTTCTTACTGGCAATAAATGCCGGAATGATTAATGTATTAGGGCTTATCACCCTTTTACATCAATCGGTGTCGCATATGACTGGTAATGTCAGTATGCTAGCCATGAGTTTGGTAAACTGGCAGTTTGAACACATCATATATTTAGTACTAGTTATATTATGTTATGTATGTGGATCATTTTACAGTGGTTTTATTCTAGGCAATAGCCATTTTAAATTAGGCCGCCGGTATGGCCTTCCTTTAAGTCTAGTTTCACTATTTATTTTTCTCTGTTGGTTACTGCTGCCTTATTTTCCAAAATATGGACTATTATGGGCTTGTGTCGCCATGGGGCTACAAAATGCAATGGTAAGTCACTATAAAGGAACCATTATTAGGACTACTCACTTATCGGGTGTCTTAACAGATCTTGGGCTTGCACTTGGTTATATAGCACGAGGTTTAAAAGTAGAGAATCGCCGCATTATTTTGCATCTACTTATTTTTATAGGTTTTCTATCTGGCGGTATAATTTCTGCTTTAGTTCACCCTTATTTAAAATTGCAATCATTTTTGCTTCCAGCAATTTTAAGCTTAACTCTCAGTATTTCGTATTGGGCAGTTTACTTTCATAGTTCTTCCTCTTCAAATTCGGATTAAGTCATGGTTAAAAATGCCTTACAAGCTCAGTTACTCAAAGCTGGTTTAGTTGACAATAAAAAAGCGAAAAAACTTACCAAACAAGCTCAGCATGAGCAGCGTACTGGTCAAAGCAATGAAGCAGAAATTAAAGCTAATATTGAAAAAGCTCAAAAAGAGAAACAAGCAAAAGATCAAGCTTTGAATCTAGAAAAGCAGCAGCAACTCGAAGAAAAAGCATTAAAGGCTTCAATCATTCAAATGATCAAGCAACACAAAATTGTAGATTTTGCCGGAGATGTGGCTTATCAATTTATTGACGAGAATAAGATTAAAAAGGTTTACCTATCTCAGCAAGTTTATAATGCACTTGTTACAGGCAGTTTAGTGATTGCCAAAGATCAAGATCAATATGCTTACCTTCCTAAAGCTTTAGCTGAAAAAATTGATCAAAAAATGAAAGGATTTATTTTAATCAATAATGCTGAGAAAAATGAACAAACTACTGATGAAGAAGATCCATATGCAGCATACGTGATTCCGGATGACTTAATGTGGTAACGGTTATGAGCCTTTATCAATACTCGGATAAAGGCTCATACTGCTTAAAATAAATATTAATATTTTATCATTTATTAAAAAAATTTATAAAAATTACATTCAAGCCAAATTCATTCACCACTTCATCTATTATTATCGATATAATGAATAAAACATTTTTTGTCTTTACGATGCCTTTTAGGCTTCTTCCCGATTCCAAATTTATGTCTTGACTAAATCATGTCAGTTTTAGCCAAAGATATACAACATAAACTTTGACGTGTATCCACACACTCAACAGATCAATACCTTAATTAAGTTTGATCTAACTGACTTTATTGCAAATTAAATTGCGAAATTTTACTAAAGTAGCTGATGTATAAAGGTAGTCATTCATGCTGAAGTGGTTTGAAAAACTTGTAGATCCTTATCCAACCAAAGGTTTGGATGAGCCCTTACCAACACGCTTTTTCCCATTTGTTTGGCAAGCTACTGAAGGTGTACGTCCATATTTATTGCTACTTATTATATGTACAGCTGGTGCAGCTAGCTTTGAAGCCCTGCTCTTTTCAAAAATTGGGCAACTTGTAGATTGGCTTAGTAATAGTCAGCCTGAAAGTTTCTTAAGCCAACATGCGTCAAACATTCTTATTCTCATTAGCGTGTTATTTGCCAATATTTTATTTGTTAATATTCAATCTATTATAAAACATCAAATTTTATATAGTACTTTTCCAATGCGCTTGCGTTGGCGCTTCCATAACCTTTTATTGAAACAAAGCCTAGACTTTTTCCATAATGATTTTGCTGGTCGACTTTCTGCAAAGGTCATGCAAACAGCTTTAGCAGTCCGTGAATTCTGGATTATTTTAGGCGACATGTTGGCTTACGTCAGCATTTACTTTATTACTGTAAGTATTGTTCTTGGTGCAATCTCACCCACATTACTTATTCCACTTATGGTTTGGTTAGGGTTATTTTTATTAAGCGCATGGTTCTTTATTCCACGTTTAAGCAAAGTATCACAACAACAAGCCGATGCACGCGCTGTAATGACTGGTCGTGTAACTGACGCCTACACTAATATTCAAACTGTAAAACTCTTTGCGCATGCTGGGCGTGAAAGCCAATATGCAAAAGCGTCAATGAAAGAGTTTATGACCACAGTCTATGCGCAAATGCGTCTAGGTACTCTTTTTGAAGTTAGCATTAATTTACTGTCTGCTGTTTTATTTGTTGGGGTAATTGGTACCGCAGTTTGGTTATGGACTCAAGGTTTAGCAGCGTTAGGCGTAATTGCAGCCACTACTGCCATGATTTTAAAACTTAATAGCATGGCTGAGTTTATGATGTGGCATATGTCAGCATTATTTGAAAATGTTGGTACCATTCAAGATGGCATGCAAACACTTGGTAAGAAAATCAATATTCAAGACAAGCCAGATGCAAAACCACTTGCAGTCACACAAGGTGAGATTGTATTTAAAGATGTGACCTTTGCTTATAACAATAAAAATGTCATCGATCACTTTAATCTACACATTAAAGCAGGTGAAAAGATTGGTATCGTTGGCCGTTCAGGTGCAGGTAAATCTACCCTCATCCAATTACTTTTACACTTTTACCATCTTAAAGAAGGTGCAATTTTAATTGATGGGCAAAATATTGAAGATGTTACGCAAGATAGTTTGAGAGCAAATATTGCTTTAGTTACTCAAGACACTTCTCTACTACATCGTTCAGTTGCCGAAAATATTAAATATGGCCGTCCGGATGCAACAGATCAAGATATGCAAAGTGCCGTGCATAAGGCAAAAGCAGCTGAATTTATTCCTCAACTTGTCGACTTAAAAGGACGTTCAGGTTATGAGGCACAAGTGGGTGAACGTGGTGTCAAACTGTCAGGTGGTCAAAGACAACGTATCGCTATTGCGCGTGTTTTCTTAAAAGATGCACCAATTTTAATCTTAGATGAAGCAACTAGCGCTTTAGACTCAGAAGTTGAAGCAGCTATTCAGTCGAGTTTAAATGACCTGATGGTAGATAAAACAGTTATTGCAATTGCTCACCGTTTGTCTACCATTGCTCAAATGGACCGTTTAATTGTTCTTGATGAAGGTAAAATTGCAGAGCAAGGTACTCATGAAGAATTAATTGCTAAAAATGGTATATATGCACAATTATGGAAACGTCAAACGGGCGGTTTTCTTATTGAGCAAAAAGTAGTACAGGGTCAAGATTAATGCTTTATTTAGAAGATTTAAAAATTGGTGATCGTTTTGTCAGTCGTGAGTATGAAATTACACTTGATGAAATTAAACAATTTGCAAGCCACTATGACCCTCAACCTTTCCATACAGATGAAGAGTTAGCCAAAGAAGATCCAATCTTTAAAGGTATTGCCGCTAGCGGGTGGCATACCTCGGCAATTACTATGCGCTTATGGACTGAATGCATGCCGATTCATGGTGGACTAGTAGGCTCAGAATCTAGTCTACGTTGGCCACGCCCTACTCGGCCTGGTGACCGTATTCATGTTGAAGCTGAAATTTCCGCCATTACGCCATCCAAAACAAAATTGGATCGTGGTATTGTAAGCTACGTTACGCAAGCCTTAAATCAGCATGGGGATGTTTTACTTATTTCAACGACAAAAATCGTTGTCTTTAAAAAGAATGTTTAATGAATCGTTGATATGATTGTCTAACAGTTTTTATAAACTCAAATTATATTTCATGACAAGATGTGTAAGAAATGCACGTAGAAAATTGATGAGAGCAACGGAACGCATATGAAAATTACCTCAGCTCGTCAAGATCAAGGTATTCCAGGAGTCTATGGCTTATTGCTATTAGATGTAGTTTCACGTTGGGGATATAACGATGAAACATTATTTGCTCCTTTTCATCTTACGAGTGAGCAATTGGCCGATCCTGAATATCGTATTTCAACACCCGTAGCAAATGAGCTGGTTAAACATGCCTTAAATCTTACCGGTGAAAGTACACTGGGTTACCACATTGGCACTCAAATGCGTATTTCCATTCACGGATTTATTGGCTACGCGATAATGACAGCAAAAGATATTACAGAAGCGATAGCTCTCGCTGCCCGTTTTATCCAATTACGCTTACCTTTTTTACAATTATATTTTTCTACTTTCGGACCAAAAGCCACATTACAATTGCAATGTGATATTGAGTTAGAACCTCTTCGTACTGAGATCGTTTTAGGTTTAACTATTGGTATTATGACCATGGCTAAAGCGATTACGGGTATTGAAGATTTAGCGGGCGATGTTGATTTAGACTTTCCAGAACCGGAAGGTTTTGATAAATATAGAAGCAAGCTAAGCAGCACCATCCGCTTTAACCAGCCTCATCTAATCTCTAGTTTTGATAAAAAATATTTAGGTTTTAAGTTAGTTAATGCTGATCCAATCGCAAGTCAAATTGCTATTAACCAATGTGAAGCGGAACTATCTGCTTTAGGCGAACGCCGCCGTCTAGCCATGCGTGTACGTGATATTTTAAGTAACTCTGAACAACATTACTTAAGCATAGAAAATGTAGCAGAATATTTACATATGTCAGATCGTACCTTAAAGCGACAATTGGCAGCCGAAGGTACTTCATTTTCTACTTTAGTAGATGAAGTTCGATATCGTCATGCGACCTCTCTGCTTTCGCGTACAGATTATAGTCTTGAACAAATTGCAGATGAACTTGGTTACTCGGATGTCGCAAATTTCAGTCGCGCTTTTAAACGCTGGAGCGGTCGCAGTCCGAGCAACTGGCGCAAAGACCCCTATTTATAATGTTATTAAAATATTGGACACAAGCTTAAGGAGTTGTCATGAACCATCCTTCAGAATTGAAGTATGCACGTACACATGAGTGGGTAAAAATTGAAGGAGACCTTGTTATTACAGGGATTACCGACCATGCACAAGATGAGCTTGGAGATTTGGTCTATGTTGAAACTCCTGAAGTGGGTAGCCAAGTAACAGCTGGCGAACAAGCCGGAGTTGTTGAATCAGTTAAAACTGCTTCTGATATTCATGCCCCTGTCTCTGGTACAGTAGTAGAAGTTAATACTGATCTTGAAGATGATCCGGATTTTGTAAATGAAGATCCATATGGCAAAGGCTGGATCTATAAAATCAAACCAGACAATATTGCAGATGTTGAAAAACTTTTAACAAATGCAGAGTATGAAGCTGGTCTATAATATAGATATAGTTTTTAATAAAAAACCAGTTTAGATTTAACTGGTTTTTTTATATATGTATAGATCAGATTTAAAAACCAAATTCATGAATGGATCATTCATATGACAAAACTTGTGGTATTTTCCGGCGCCGGTATGAGTGCAGAAAGTGGAATTAGTACTTTCCGCGATAGTAATGGTCTCTGGGAAAATTATGATATACAACAAGTTGCCACTCCCGAAGCGTGGGAAAGAAATCCAGCTTTAGTTCAACGCTTTTACAACGAACGTCGTAAAAATATTTTAGAAGCCCAGCCGAACGAAGCTCATCAATATATTGCTAAACTACAAGACTATTATGATGTACAAGTCATTACACAAAATATTGATGATTTACATGAGCGTGCTGGAAGCCAAAATGTCTTACATCTACATGGCAATATTCGACTAGCGAAAAGTTCTGGGCCAGATGCACAATATACAACTCAATTTTATGAAGTTAATGGTTGGAAGCTCGATTTAGAACAGGACTTTTGTCCAGATGGTTACCCGCTTCGCCCTCATGTCGTTTGGTTTGGTGAAGCTGTACCTGCTTATGAAGAAGCAATTCGTTTAGTACAAAGTGCTGATATTTTTATTGTAATCGGTTCGACATTAAGCGTATATCCAGTTGCCGCCTTGGTCCATGAGATTCCTCATTATACCAAAGCATATTATATAGATCCCCAAGCAGATCATTCTCGTGTTCCACCTCAATATAAATTATTAAATATGACGGCTACAGAAGGTATGCACGAGTTATTTAATCAATTGACGAGTTAATATTCCTCTTTTGATATTCTTTTTTTCTTATTAAAACCATTTTTTCGCGTAAAATTGATGAGAAATTATTCATCTAAATAATAACTTTTCTTAAAAGGCCCCCTGTCATTACTATTTTTGTAACTAAAAAACTGAATTTAGCTCTTAGTTTTTTTATATTATTAGTTTTTTAATAAGTTTTGATATTATTTTAAATTTATAATTAATTGATTTCATTAAAATAAATATAATATGTAATCAAATTTACACTTGTTTACACAAAGATACATAAAATACATCACAAAGATAACAGAGCAAAAAAATTCTTTTATGGTTGAATCTCAACCTCTTGAAATGCCGTACAAGAAAACAGCGACCTGGATTAGGTTACAATCACGGATTATGGATATAAGGACACACATCCATTATGAGTTATTTTGATCCCACCCTCATCATGTTTATGGTGTACATCGTAGCAATGGTACTTATCGGCTTATTTGCCTACCGTGCTACAAGCGACTTCTCTGATTATATTCTTGGTGGTCGTAGTTTAGGCAGTTTCGTTACTGCATTATCCGCAGGCGCATCGGACATGAGTGGTTGGTTACTCATGGGCTTACCAGGAGCGATTTATCTTTCTGGTTTATCTGAAGCGTGGATTGCAATTGGTCTAATTATCGGTGCTTGGCTTAACTGGTTACTGGTTGCTGGTCGATTACGCGTTCATACTGAAATCCAAAATAATGCACTCACTCTGCCAGACTATTTTACAAGTCGATTTGATGACCAGAAAAAGATACTTCGTATTTTCTCTGCCGTTATTATCTTGGTTTTCTTCGCTATTTACTGTGCTTCAGGTATGGTAGCTGGTGCCCGTTTATTTGAAAATTTATTCGGTATGTCATATACCACCGCCATCTGGTTAAGTGCTATTGCAACAATCAGTTATGTTTGTATTGGTGGTTTCTTAGCAATTAGCTGGACTGATACTTTCCAAGCGGGCTTAATGATTTTTGCCCTTTTGCTCACTCCAATCGTGACTTACCTCGCAATTGGTGACACAACTCAGTTTGTGACGCTTATTGAAACTGCTCGCCCACATGCATTTAACATCATTTCTGATTTAAGTGTGGTGGCCGTTTTATCATCCATGGCTTGGGGTTTAGGCTATTTTGGCCAACCGCATATCCTTGTACGTTTCATGGCTGCTGACTCTGTAAAATCAATTCCTGCTGCTCGCCGTATCGGTATGACCTGGATGATTTTATGTTTAGTCGGTGCTGTCGGTGCTGGTTTCTTTGGTATTGCTTACTTCCAGCAACACCCTGAACTTGCAGGTGTGGTAAGCAAAAACCCTGAAACTGTATTTATGGAATTGACTAAAATTTTATTCAATCCATGGATTGTCGGTATCATTCTAGCTGCTATTTTAGCTGCGGTTATGAGTACATTAAGCTGTCAGCTTTTAGTATGTTCAAGTGCACTAACTGAAGATTTGTACAAAGGCTTCATTCGTAAAAATGCATCTCAAAAAGAGCTTGTATGGGTTGGGCGTATCATGGTTCTTGCAATTGCCGTTCTAGCAATTGTGCTTGCGGGTAACCCTGACAGTAAAGTTCTTGGCCTTGTTGCTTATGCTTGGGCTGGTTTTGGTGCTGCATTTGGACCACTCATCATCTTGTCATTGTTCTGGAAACGTATGACTTTAGAAGGTGCTTTAGCAGGTATGATCGTAGGTGCTGTTGTTGTGATCGGTTGGAAAAACCTTTTCGCAAGCACTGGTGTTTACGAAATTATTCCAGGCTTTATCTGTGCATTTATCAGCATCATCGTAGTAAGCTTGATCAGCAAAGCGCCAAACTCTGATGTGACTGGTCGCTTTGAGCAAGCAGATAAACTCTATAAAGAAAGTACATAACTCATTGAAATAAATAAAGGGGCTTCGGCCCCTTATTTATTTTTAGTTTTGATTTTAATTTTTGAACTATCTTTCACAACTTGCATCACGGGATAACTACGAGTCTCTTTTACACCGGGTAATTGCCATAGCACTTGCCCTGCGATACGTCGAAACTCCTCCATACTTCCACTGCGTAATTTAATTAAAAAATCAAATCCCCCACTGACCATATGGCATTCAACGATTTCTGGATAATGCACGACTGCGTCAATAAACTCATCTAAAACATTAGGTGTGGTTTTATCGAGTAAGACTTCAACAAAAACCAAAAAATTTGCATTTAACTTAACCGGATTTAATTTAGCTTCATAACCTAAGATGAATTCATCTTTGGTGAGCTTCTGCACTCGTGCCATAACTGCTGTTGGAGACAAATTGACGAGTTCAGCTAATCTGCTGTTGGAAATACGCCCATCTGTTTGAAGAATATCCAAAATTTTTAAATCGGTACGATCAAGGCTTAATAATGGGCCATTCATCTGAATTTTCCTCTAAAAAATGGGCAAAATATAGTGAGTTATTCGGTGTTTCTTCTGTAATGATAAATTATCTAAACCTCTCTACTCAAGATGAGTTTACGAGAGCTGGTTGGCGGAAATAGATATGAACACAATGGATACTTTTCATCAAATGGATAAATCTCACCAAGGCTATATCACCGAATTCAACGATAAAAGTGAGTTTGAACAACGCATTAATACAGCTTGGCGACGTGCCGAACCTGAAGCTGTAGAAGAGCTATTACAAGCTGCTGCGGTATCTGATGATTTAGATCATAAAATTTATGACCTTGCATTTAACCTTGCCCATAATTTACGTGAACGTAAGACCTCTTCAGGTAAAGCAGGTATTGTTCAAGGGTTATTACAAGAATTCTCTCTTTCTTCACAAGAAGGCGTGGCTTTAATGTGTCTTGCTGAAGCTTTGCTTCGTATTCCAGACACAGCAACACGTGATTTGCTCATTCGCGATAAAATCAATCAAGGTAACTGGAAAGAACATGTTGGCCAAAGCAGCTTAATGTTTGTGAATGCTGCTGCATGGGGTCTCATGTTAACTGGTAAGCTTATGGAAACACCAAAGCAAACCAGTCTTTCAAGTGTACTTACTGGCCTTTTAGCACGTAGTGGCCGTGGCATTATTCGTAAAGCAGTTGACGTTGCAATGCGTATGATGGGTGAACAGTTTGTGACTGGTGAAACCATCGAAGAAGCTGTCGACCACGCAAAAGTACTTGAGGATAAAGGTTTCCGCTATTCTTATGACATGTTAGGTGAAGCTGCCTTAACCGACCATGATGCTGAACGTTACTTTAATGATTACACACAAGCCATTCATGCAATTGGTAAAGCGTCTAATGGTAAAGGCGTATATGATGGCCCAGGTATCTCAATTAAGCTTTCAGCTTTACATCCACGTTACCAACGTGCGCAAATTGAACGTGTTCACAAAGAACTCTACGGCAAAGTATTTGAACTCGCTCGTTTAGCTAAACAGTACAATATTGGTTTAAATATCGATGCAGAAGAATCAGAACGTTTAGAAATTTCTCTTGAGTTACTTGAACGTCTTTGTTTTGAGCCAGAACTTGCGAACTGGAAAGGCATTGGTTTCGTAATTCAAGCTTACCAAAAACGCTGCTTCTTTGTGGTTGATTATATTATTGACCTTGCTAAGCGTAGCCAAAAGCGTCTGATGATCCGTCTTGTAAAAGGCGCATATTGGGATAGCGAAATTAAGAAAGCACAAATTGAAGGTATGGATGACTACCCTGTCTTCACGCGTAAAGTTCATACTGACTTGTCTTATATTGCTTGTGCTAAAAAATTACTTGCAGCACCAGAGTTTATTTATCCGCAATTTGCGACGCATAATGCTCAAACTTTAGCAACGATCTATCATTTAGCAGATCCAAGCAAATATTACGCTGGTCAATATGAGTTCCAATGCTTACATGGTATGGGCGAGCCGCTTTATGAACAAGTTGTTGGTCCACGTGAGCAAAATAAATTAGGCGTGCCATGCCGTATTTATGCTCCGGTTGGTAACCACGAAACATTGTTAGCTTATTTAGTCCGTCGTTTACTTGAAAATGGCGCGAATACTTCATTCGTTAACCGTATTGCCGATAAAACACTTAAAGTTGAAGATCTTATCCAGTCTCCAATTTATGATATTCGTAATGCAGCTAAGCTTGAAGGTTCAGTTGGTTTAAAACATCCATCAATTCCACTACCTTTAGATATGTACGGAACGCTTCGTAAAAACTCTAAAGGTTATGACTTAGCAAATGACACTCCACTTGCAGCTTTAGATAGCACAGCTCAAGAATTACGTAATCGTATTTGGCAAAGCCATCCGTTGTTGGCTAATACTGATTCTTTAGAACAAGGTCATTCTGTTGCAATTACAAACCCAGCACAAAATGATGAAATTGTTGGTTATGTACAAGAAGCTGATCTTAAGCATGTCGAAATCGCTCTTACTGCAGCTGAACAAACTCAATCAGAATGGTCAAATACGCCTAAGGATCAACGCGCTCAATACTTAAAACGCGCAGCTGACCTCATGGAAAGCCGTATTCAAGAGTTGATGGTATTACTTTGCCGTGAAAGTGGTAAAACGTATGCCAATGCGATTGCAGAAGTTCGTGAGGCTGTAGATTTCCTACGTTACTATGCAACCCAAGTTGAAAATCTTCCTGCAAATACAGTTATTCAGCCTTTAGGTACTGTACTTTGTATTAGCCCATGGAACTTCCCTCTTGCAATTTTCTCAGGTCAAATTGCTGCGGCATTAGTCAGTGGTAACTGTGTTATTGCTAAACCAGCTGAACAAACTCCATTGATCGCAGCCCAAGCAGTTCAGATTTTATGGGAAGCTGGTATTCCACATGGTGCTGTACAGCTACTTCCTGGCCGCGGTGAAACAGTAGGTGCTCAGCTCAGCCAAGATAGCCGTATCGATGGCATCATGTTTACTGGCTCGACTGAAGTTGCAAAAATTTTACAGAAGACCGTTGCAAAACGTTTATCTGAAAATGGTCAATCTATTCCGCTCATTGCAGAGACTGGCGGTCAAAATGCAATGATTGTTGACTCATCTGCTTTAACTGAACAAGTTGTATTAGATGTTGTAAGTTCTGCTTTTGATAGCGCAGGTCAACGCTGCTCTGCTTTACGTATTTTATGTGTACAAGAAGACAGTGCTGCAACCGTTATTAAAATGCTTAAAGGTGCAATGCAACAGTTGATCGTAGGTAACCCTGCAATTTTAAAAACTGACATTGGTCCTGTTATTGATGATGAAGCAAAACAGACGATTGACCAGCACATCCAGAAAATGAAATCGAAGGGTTATCCGGTACATCAATTGATGTTTGGTGCAACAAGCCAAACAGAATTAGATAAAGGAACTTTTGTTGTGCCAACAGCAATTGAACTTCCTAATCTTGATGACTTACAACGTGAAGTTTTTGGTCCGGTTTTACACATCATTACCTATAAGTATGGTGAACTTGAGCAACTCATCTCAAGAATTAATGCGAAAGGTTATGGTTTAACCATGGGTCTGCATACCCGTATTGATGAAACCATCCAAACCGTAATTCAACATGCTGAAGTGGGTAACCTTTATATCAACCGTAATATTGTTGGTGCTGTTGTTGGCGTACAACCATTCGGTGGTGAAGGTTTATCTGGTACAGGCCCTAAAGCGGGTGGCCCTCTTTATATGTATCGCTTAATGCAGCATTGTTCTAACAAAGTATTAGCAACTCCATTTGCGGTAAAAAATGAGCAAACCGTTTTTGAAGGCTTTACCCGTGAGGTTTATCAAAGCTTACAAAACTGGGCGAAACAACATTTACCACAAGCAAACCGTGAAATTGAACCTTTTGGTGTTGGTAAATTTTATGAGTTACAAGGCCCTACTGGGGAAAGTAACCAATATATTATTTTGCCGCGTCA
This sequence comes from Acinetobacter sp. AOR12_HL, assembly GCF_027855275.1. Classification (NCBI taxonomy): domain Bacteria; kingdom Pseudomonadati; phylum Pseudomonadota; class Gammaproteobacteria; order Moraxellales; family Moraxellaceae; genus Acinetobacter; species Acinetobacter sp. AOR12_HL. Next base: position 48,738 of record NZ_JAKTIJ010000029.1, read on the forward strand.
TCGTGTTCTTTCAATTGCTGATACAGAACAAGATCAATTGCATCAGTTACTTGCAATCTTTGCAGTTGGCAGCCAAGCTGCTGTAATGCCAAATAGTCCATTATTGGCAAAACATAAACAAACGTTGCCAAAAGATGTACTTGATGCGATTACTACCATTAAAAACATCACTACAGATGATTTTGATGCAGTTTTACATCATGGCAACCGCGAAGAGATCTTCTCATTACAGCAAGAAATTGCTAGCCGTTCTGGCGCAATTGTTGGTATTACTCATGTTGAACCAAATGAGTCGATTCCACTTGAACGTTTGGTAATTGAACGTGCAATTAGCGTAAATACAGCTGCGGCTGGCGGTAATGCAAGCTTAATGACAATGTCTGAATAATTAAGTAATTTTCTAAAAAGCCCAAATTACGATATTTGGGCTTTTTTGTTTAATAAAATAATCTATTCTTAAATATATAAATTTTATCAATTTGAGTTTTTAATAATGATTCTTTTTGAACCAGAACAATACCAACAAAGATGCACTCAGCTTTTTAGCTTATACCGAAAACAAATTTCCGCTCTGCTACCATCTGCCCAAATTGAGCATATAGGTTCATCTGCAATACCTAATGCATTCTCAAAAGGTGATTTAGACATTTATATTGAGGTTCTACCCGATCAATTTGAGTTTGCAATAGAACAGTTAAAAACGCTTAATTTTATAGAAAAGCAAAATACATTAAGAACAAATGAGCTTTGCATGCTCGAGTCACTCAACAGCGATGATGTTGCCTTTCAAGTTGTAGTAACCGGTTCAATATTCACATTTTTCTTAACCTTTAGAGATAAGCTTATAGCTTCTCCAACATTAGTTAATGAATATAATCAATTAAAGTTAGAATCCACCCACTTAGATCATGACCAATATAGAGCAGTAAAATCTGATTTTATTGAACGCGTTTTAAGTCACCCCTAGTGTAAGTATTTTTTCTTTATGAATAACTAACTAAAATTGGCTCCTTTAAGCACAATTTTTTTGGTACCATTCACCATTTGATTCTGTCTAAATTTTCTTTGTCTATGACTTCTTCTTATCGTCAACAACTTCAAGCTAAAATTGATCGCATTACTACTCAATTTTCTGAATTTACACCGCCTACATTAGAAGTGTTTGAATCCCCTGAACAACATTTCCGTATGCGTGCTGAATTTCGTATCTGGCATACAGAAAATGATATGTTTTATGCCATGTTTGAATGTAATGACGATGGAAAGCAAAAAACCGTTGTACGCATAGATGAGTTTCCTATTGCAGATAAAAGCATTAATGACTTAATGCCACTTCTTTTAGCAGAACTTAAAGCCAACTCTTTACTTTCTCAGCGTTTATTTGAAGTTGACTTTCTCGCAACTCTAAGCGGAGAAATGTTAGTTACCTTGATTTATCACCGTAAGCTTAATCAGGAATGGGAACAAGCAGCTAAAGCACTTGCTGAAAAATTAAATATTAAAATTATGGGCCGTAGCCGAGGCCAGAAAATTGTTATTGGCGATGACTTTGTTGTAGAAGAATTTGAACTTTTAAACCGTTCATTTAAATACAAACAAATCGAAAGTAGCTTTACGCAGCCTAATGCACAAGTTTGCAAAAAAATGCTGCAATGGGCATGTGATGCAGCTGAAGGATCAAAAAAACACCTATTAGAACTTTATTGTGGTAATGGTAATTTCACGCTTCCACTCTCTTTAAAATTTGAAAGAGTGCTTGCGACTGAACTTGCAAAATCATCAGTTTATGCGGCGCAGTGGAATATCGAACAGAACCAGATTGATAATATTCAAGTAGCTCGCCTATCGGCTGAAGAGTTCACTCAAGCCTATCAAGGTGAACGTGAATTCCGCCGTCTACAAGAAGCAGATATTGATATTCAAAGCTACGACTTCGATACGGTATTCGTTGATCCCCCACGCGCAGGAATTGACGATGAAACTTTAAAACTATTGCAGGGCTTTGAACGTATTATCTACATTTCATGCAACCCCGACACTTTATATGAAAATTTAAAAACGCTCACTCAAACTCATCGCGTTACTAAGTTTGCTTTATTTGATCAGTTCCCTTATACGCATCATGTAGAGTCTGGTGTCTTACTTGAGAAGATTTAAACAAAATTTTTCAATGTAACCCTATTTTATAAGGAGATTAAATATCTCCTTATTTTTCAAAGTCTTTTAATTAAGTATTTAAATTTTAAAAAAATATCAAGTCATCTATTCGTCATAATTTCGTTTAACTCGACCATTACTATCGAAAATTCTCTAGTTCAACTGGTGGATTTATCACATATAGAGTCTTGTATTTTAATTTATATTGGCTATATTTCGAGCTATGTTAGGTTGTATATGAAGGCTCTATGAGTTTTTGGCAAAAGCTGTTCTTGGCAGATCAACAGCATAACGAGCATAAAAACCAAACTGCTTGTGTTGAAAATGACTGCTCATGTAAAACTAATGAACAACTTCTAAGTGCGCTTGCGCAAGCGACTGATGAAGATGTCATTAAGGGAATCAAGAAAGTTCTTATTTCCCGTGGTTATAGCCGAAAAGAGTTAAATGAACTCACTCAAAAACCATCTATTCATTAATTAAAAAGCCAGTCTTGTACTGGCTTTTTTATATTTTACTTGGGTCTACAATCTGCTTGATCCACCCATCCAATAATAGGCCCCATATTAAATCTTTTATCATTTCGATTATTCTTGTGCAAATATAAACTAGAGATAGAACCGTCAAGGTACAGAGCTTGCTCGACTTCAAGATTTTTTTGGAAGAACTGAGCAAAACTATAGAAGTTCACTCTATTTTTAGATATCACAAAATACAATTTATTATTTTTTATACCTACCCCATTACGTATTTTCTTTGAATCACTATTTGCTAGGAATAAGGGATTTATTTTGCCATTAATCACTAACATAGGGCCGGACTGCGTAGCATAATCGGGTTGAAAAACTTTTGCTTTATATTGTTCAGTTGTCAATATAACGGCTTGTTTGTCATTCCATGCTAAAACTCCATTAGGCTGCAAAAAGAAGTTTCCCCAGCCTTTATCTTCATTTAAAGGTTGGTTCTCTCGTCCGTTTTCAATATATAGTCCTACTGGAGAAAAACCGGAATGGAACATGCCTCCATTCATCGCAAAAGTAAGCTGTTCACATGCTTTAAGTTGATATTGAATATTGTCGAAACTTTTATAATATTGATCAGTTTGCGGATTTTTCAAAAATAAGCGTAATTGTTCTAAATGAGAAATTTCAATTACTTCAAACTGATCATCAGTAGTATTTCTAATCTGTCGATACTCTAGTGCTAAAGCGGATTGTGTAAAGATTATGAAGTTCACGATACACAGTACTAGTATTTTCATTAATGCCAAACCTTAGATGTCATTTTATTTTCATAAAGACACTTTATTAAATAAAAATGTTTGAAGTGATATATACCCGAAAGTCGCTTATTCCACCTAATCAATACACTAGAACACAACTATATTCGTTATAATAGTCACAGCTTTGTATAAAAGTGATTATACTTTATTGGATCAGCGTGAATATGCAACAAACAAATAAACGCTACCCTTTAGGGGCTCATCTTATTGTAAAACATCTCGGCTATAGCCATCATGGTATCTATGCTGGGAGAGGTCGAGTTATTCATTATTCAGGCCTCGCACATTTCATCAAAAAACGGCCCATTGAAATCACTTCCCTAGATGCCTTTTCTCATGGCAAAAAAATTCATGTACGTTCTTACGATGCACCACGCTACAGAGGAAAAGTTGTTGTACGACGTATGCGTTCACGTATGCATGAAAACCATTATCATTTGATTATTAATAATTGTGAGCATTTATGCAGTTGGGCGATTACTGGTATCGAAAGTAGTACTCAAGTTGAGCGTATGATGCATCGTTTAACCACCATTGGTTACGTGAGTTCAATCATGAGCTATATGAATGGCATGATGCTAACCGTAGCAACCACCTGCTTTGCTCTTGTTCTTTATATTAAAAAGAAATTACGTGATCAGGCAAAAATGAATATTCCGACTTATCAATTTCTAAGAGAAAAAGCCGAAAAAAGAAATATAGACCCAACCTCACCTTTAGTCTTTATAGAACCAGATAAAAAAGAAACTATCTAATTAAAAAAGTCCTCAAGTTGAGGACTTTTTTAGAAAACTTACAACTTATTTTTTAGCTGCACTAGCCGCAGTTGCTTCAGTTGTAATGTTTACAGTGATCTTATCACCCACGTTTGGTACATAGTTACCTAAACCAAAGTCAGAGCGATTGAACGAAGTTGTCGCGTTAAAACCAATCGCTGGAACTTTTGCCATTGGGTGCTCGCCTTGCTTATTTAAGACAGCATCAAGTACAACTGGCTTAGTGATACCTTTAACAGTCAAATCACCAGTAATTTTAAAATGTTTTTTATCTTTAGTTTCTACTTTCGTACTTTTGAAAGTAATGTTTGGGTATTTAGCTGCATTAAACCAAGCTTCTTCTTGGAACTCTTTATCTAAAGCAGGTACGTTTGTATTCACACTGCTTAAAGGAATGGTCACATTTACAGATGAGTTTGCTGGTTTAGCATTGTCAACTTTAATTACACCTTGGATGTCCGAGAAGTTAGCACTTGGGGTTGAAAAACCGAAGTGATTCCACGAGAAAACAGTAGCTGTGTGTGTTGGATCAATTTTATAGTCCACTGGTGCAGCTAATGTAACTGTACTTGCCAATGCTACTGCTAAACCGAAGCTTAATGTTTTAAGATGCATTTTTCGTATCCTTTATTGATATAGTCGTTAGTGTATACATCAAGTAATTTAATTCACTATTCTTTATAAAACGATATGTTTCATCCATGCAACAATAAAAGCGTTACAGTTGTTATTCAAAAACCATATTATAAAGTATAGGTATTCTTCTATTCGAAGCTTTCAGATTTATTAATTTTTACTACGATTTTATTGATAAATAACAAGGTAAAACATGGTTAACACTGCCCAAGCACAAAGTACTTCAACTCCTTATCGAGTAACACTTACCGATCCTTCGGGTCATCAATGGTTTGCAGATGAACCCACCGATAAAGGTGGACGAGATACAGCTCCAAATCCGGTTCAGCTTCTATTATCGGCTTTAGGAGCTTGCACTACAATTACACTAGAAATGTATGCAAATCACAAAGGCATCAAAATTGAGCATGTACAAGTTGATTTAGCATTAAATCCAAATGGTGATCCAGAAGCAGGTCAAAATAATATTGAGCGTAAAATTACTCTAAAAGGTGAATTTACTGAGGATCAGCATAAAAGATTATTAAAAGTTGCTGAAAACTGCCCTATTCATAAGCTTTTAACTTCTAATATTACGATCCAAACTGAACTTAACATTTAAATAGCCCATAAAAAAGCGCCCCAATCGGGACGCTTTTTATTCTGCTCAAAAGATTAAGCAGTTAACTCTTTTACCGCAGCAACTACAGCCTCAGTTGTAATACCGAAGAATTGGAACAAGTCTTTTGCTGGTGCTGACTCACCATAAGTTGTCATACCAATTACTTTGCCATCCAGACCAACAAACTTCCACCAGTAGTCAACGTGAGCAGCTTCTACAGCAACACGTGCACGAATGTGAGCTGGTAATACTGCTTCACGATATGCAGCATCTTGTTTCATGAACTCTTCTGCACATGGCATAGAAACAACACGAACACCTTCAAGTTGAGCATAAGCTTCCATTGCTAAAGAAACTTCTGAACCAGTAGCAATAATAATTGCTTTCAACTCACCTTTCTCTTGAGCAAGAACATAACCACCTTTTGCCGCATTCTGGATTTGCTCTTCAGTACGCGTTTGGAATGGTAAGTTTTGACGAGAGAAAATAAGTGCTGTAGGTCCATCTTTACGCTCTAAAGCAGATTTCCACGCAATCGCTGTTTCTACAGTATCAGCAGGACGCCAAGTATTTAAGTTTGGTGTACCACGTAAAGAAGCAATTTGTTCAATTGGTTGGTGTGTTGGACCATCTTCACCTAAACCGATTGAGTCATGTGTATACACATGAATCACGCGCTGTTTCATTAATGCAGACATACGTACCGCATTACGTGCATATTCCATAAACATTAAGAACGTTGCAACGTAAGGAATGAAGCCGCCATGCAATGCAACACCGTTAGCGATTGCAGTCATACCGAACTCACGTACACCATAATACACGTAGTTACCAGCCGGGTTTTCTTGAACGCCTTGGCAACCTTTCCAAAGTGTTAAGTTAGAACCTGCCAAGTCCGCAGAACCACCTAATAATTCAGGTAATAAAGGACCAAATGCTTGTAATGTGTTTTGGCTCGCTTTACGAGTTGCTACAGTTTCAGCTTTAGCATTTGTTTCACGAATAAATGCATCTGCTTGAGCTGAAAATTCTGCTGGTAAGTCACCGCTAATACGACGAAGTAACTCAGCCGCTTCCGTTGGATATTTTGCTTGGTATTGAGCAAATACTTCATTCCACGCTGCTTCAGCTTCATTACCTTTTGCTTTAGCATCCCATGCAGCATATACATCAGCAGGAATAACAAATGCTTCTTCAGTCCAACCTAAAGCTTCACGAGTTAAGGTAATTTCATCTTTACCCAGTGGTGCACCGTGACAGTCTTCTTTACCTTGCTTGTTTGGAGAACCTAAGCCAATAATTGTTTTACAAATAATAATCGTTGGTTTTTGAGTTTCTGCTTTAGCTTCAACTGTTGCTTGACGAATCGCATCAGCATCGTGGCCATCTACACGAAGAACTTGCCAACCATAAGACTTGAAACGCTCTTCAGTGTCATCACTGAACCAGCCTTCTACTTCACCATCAATCGAAATGCCGTTGTCATCATAATAAGCAATCAATTTACCAAGCTGTAAAGTACCTGCTAAAGAACATACTTCATGAGAAATACCTTCCATTAAACAGCCATCACCTAAGAAACAATAGGTGAAGTGATCAACTACTTTTAAGTCATCTTTATTGAACTGAGCAGCTAAAGTTTTTTCTGCTAATGCAAAACCAACAGCGTTCGCAATACCTTGACCCAAAGGACCTGTCGTTGTTTCAATCCCTGGAGCGTAACCATATTCAGGATGACCAGGAGTTTTTGAGTGCAATTGACGGAATTGTTTTAAATCTTCAATTGAAAGATCATAACCTGTTAAATGAAGCAAAGCATATTGCAACATTGAACCATGGCCATTTGATAAAACAAAACGGTCACGGTTTGCCCATTGTGGATTATTTGGGTTGTGATTTAAAAACTCGCGCCAGACGACATCAGCAATATCTGCCATCCCCATTGGAGCACCCGGATGCCCTGAGTTTGCCTGTTGCACAGCATCCATTGCCAATACACGAATTGCGTTTGCAATACGACGTTCGTTTAAAGGGGTCGTCATAGATCAGAATCCAATTTTAATAGATTGATGAAAAGAAGAAGATGAATAACCATTCAATGCCGCTATATTGTCTTAAAAAAACGCCTAGGGGTAAACCCCAACACTGTATATTTCTTTATTTTTAACTATTTCTTGGTTACTCAAAAAACATTTAGATTTTTAAGCTGTGTAAAACAATAGTATTTATGCTTATTTCTATGCTCAACGATTGTAAGCTTCTTCCTCTTAATCAGCATATAGAGTTGGATTTATTTTCTTTATTTATAGCTTTTCACTTCATAGTCTAAATCTTCTTGATTAATATTTAACAAAATCAAATGTTTAAAATTTAAACATTTGATTAAAACTCTAATATAAAAATGATTAATTTTCATCTATCTATATCAATTTCCCTGATACACATATCAATTAAAACATAGTAGAAATGAAAGAAATTCATGCTTTTTAGTCAGTATGAACTGGTCCTCAAGCTCAAGTCGATGTAACATATTATGTCTTTTTGAAATAACCAAGATAGGACTTTCATGCGCGAGTACGCTGTTTTTACCTCGGAATCTGTAAGCGAAGGTCATCCCGATAAAATGGCCGACCAAATTAGCGACGCTATTTTGGATGCAATCTTAAAAGAAGACCCATACGCACGTGTTGCTTGTGAAACACTGGTAAAAACAGGCGCTGTTGTACTTGCAGGTGAAATCACAACAACTGCGAATATTGATGTAGAAGCTGTTGTTCGCCAAACTGTTAACGGTATCGGCTATCACCATTCAGATTTAGGCTTTGATGGTTCAACTTGTGCTGTAATCAACATGATTGGTAAACAATCACCAGAGATTGCACAAGGTGTAGACCGACAAAAACCTGAAGATCAAGGTGCTGGAGACCAAGGTTTAATGTTTGGTTATGCAAGCCGTGAAACCGACGTGCTTATGCCAGCCCCTATTTCTTATGCTCACCGTTTAATGGAACGCCAAGCTGAACTTCGTCGTTCAGGCGCATTACCATGGTTACGTCCAGATGCAAAAAGTCAGGTAACTTTTGCTTATGAAAATGGCAAACCTGTACGTTTAGACGCAGTAGTACTTTCTACACAGCATGATCCTGAAATTACTCAAACTCAGCTTAAAGAAGCTGTAATTGAAGAAATCATTAAACCGATCATTCCTGCTGAAATGTTCCATGCAGCAACTAAATTCCACATTAACCCGACTGGTATGTTTGTTATTGGTGGACCTGTGGGTGACTGTGGTTTAACTGGCCGTAAAATCATCGTTGATACTTATGGCGGTATGGCTCGTCACGGCGGTGGTGCATTCTCTGGTAAAGATCCATCTAAAGTAGACCGCTCAGCTGCGTATGCTGGTCGTTATGTAGCTAAAAATATTGTTGCTGCTGGTCTTGCGGACAAATGTGAAATTCAGGTGAGTTATGCAATTGGTGTTGCAGAGCCAACTTCTATTTCAATCAATACTTTTGGTACTGCAAAAGTTTCTGATGAGTTAATTATCCAGTTAGTACGTGAACATTTCGATTTACGTCCGTTTGGTATTACTCGCATGCTTAACTTAATTCAACCTATGTATAAACAAACAGCTGCGTACGGCCACTTTGGTCGTGAAGGTTCAGATACTGCATTTACATGGGAAAAAACCGATAAAGTTGAAGCACTTAAAGATGCCGCAGGCCTTTAAGCTGATTATATTAAAAGCCCGCTCTTCAGCGGGCTTTTTTATTATTTTTGTATTTGATTAAAATTAAACAACAGCCCCTTCAACATACATTATTTAAAGGCATGTAGTGAGTATTAAGCAATATTATTGTTTTGTGCTCTTATCACCTTCATTTAATACATCTAACAGAGTCGATTGCACAGGTGTATCTTGATGATTCTGGATATAAAGATGAACAACTTTGAATACGACAACAACTGCTAGACAAGCCATCACGCAAAACATCCATAGGCCATATGGACTACGAATATGGTGTGAACCGCAATATGGACATGATTTATCAGTTGATGCCACAACTTTGTCGCAACAAGCACAATGATATTGATATAGCATAGGTAACCCTCCTTCCCTCACTTCAACCGTTGTTGTTTTAATAGGTTTGCTACATTTTTAAATTTATACATCCTTTATATTTATCCTATGTGAAATGAAAAGATAATTCAATCTGAATGAACAATCCGTTCAAATTTCAAATATTTAATTTATACAAAGAGATAGACTAAATATTATTTTTTTAGCACTATTTTTCTTATTTTGATATTTTGTTGAATTTGTTAAAATAGAAATATATTTTATTTTCTAAGCGAATTTATGACACAGCTCATTAATAAAGGTGGCTTTCGTGAAAGAGCCAATAGAAGCCGAAAATATCAACAATCTGAAAACAAGCAAGTAGCTCTGCCTTCAAACAAGTATCAACCTCAAACTAAGCTCCAAGATAATCAAAACGAGATGATTCAAGCAAAAGCAGGTACTTCTGAAACTTCAGATGATTAACTGTTATAAATTAAAAAGGGCCTAAATCTTTTAGATTTAGGCCCTTTTTGTATAATAGATTAATTAATCTTTATTTTTATGCTCAATTTTCTTGTGGTCTGGAGTAACTTCTCTCGCTTCGCCATCAATAATACTAGAATCATGATATTGGCTACCACCACCTTGTTGATTATGCATATCCTGCATTTGACGCATTAAATCTGCAAATGGGTTTTGACCAGCACCTGCACCACCCATGCCGCCCATCATTTTGTTCATCATGGCTTGCTGACGTTTTGCCAGTGTTCTCATTGCAATATTACGAAACGCAGTTTGTACGCCCGGAATAAGAATTAAGAGCGCTAATACATCCGATACCAAACCTGGCAACATTAATAAAAAACCAGCAAAAGCATAAGCTAATTTTTTAGTCACAGTCGGATCATTACCCAATTGTCCAGTCATCTGCATTTGTTGTAATTGCGGCATAATACCAGCCGTACTATTACGAATAAGCGTTAGACCAATAAAGAAAGCAATAATGAACCAGAAAAACACATACCATCCACTGATGAACTGTGCTACGCCAATCCATACGGCAATTTCAACAATCGCGCCCAGAACCACAATAAGAAGTAAATTCATGTAAAACTTTATCTATCTCAAAAAGAAAATTCATTGCAGTTGTTACTACTTAACTAAACTCATCCATTTTTCATTTGAAATCATGGATTAAATTTAGTTGCGAAGCTTAGACAATGTTTTTGTTGTAACCTAAAATCATAGCTAAACTAAGGTTCTGCAATACTATAAATAAGACTGATTCTAACTTAATAAAACAGTCATACTCTATTATTAATGAGTGCTATATCAACTTTATCAAGTGTTTTTTCTACAAGATTGCAATTTTTTCATGAATTGGCCGATGCTTTTATCTATTAGCAGCTTTTCTATAAAATTTAACTTACATTTTTGATATCTAATAATTGATCTACTCAAGTTACATTAATTAGCTAAACTTCAAATTCAATCTTATAAGTCTTATGAACATTAAAGCACTCTTACTTATAACAAGCGCTATTTTTATTTCAGCCTGCTCACCTTATATAGTGACTGCTAATCCAAATCACAGCGCTTCAAAATCTGATGAAAAAGCAGAGAAAATTAAAAATTTATTTAACGAAGCACACACTACGGGTGTTTTAGTTATCCAACAAGGCCAAACTCAACAAAGCTATGGTAATGATCTTGCTCGTGCTTCGACCGAGTATGTACCTGCTTCGACCTTCAAAATGCTTAATGCTTTGATCGGCCTTGAGCACCATAAGGCAACCACCACAGAAGTATTTAAGTGGGATGGTAAAAAAAGGTTATTCCCAGAATGGGAAAAGGACATGACCCTAGGCGATGCCATGAAAGCTTCCGCTATTCCGGTTTATCAAGATTTAGCTCGTCGTATTGGACTTGAGCTCATGTCTAAGGAAGTGAAGCGTGTTGGTTATGGCAATGCAGATATCGGTACCCAAGTCGATAATTTTTGGCTGGTGGGTCCTTTAAAAATTACTCCTCAGCAAGAGGCACAGTTTGCTTACAAGCTAGCTAATAAAACGCTTCCATTTAGCCAAAAAGTCCAAGATGAAGTGCAATCCATGCTATTCATAGAAGAAAAGAATGGAAATAAAATATACGCAAAAAGTGGTTGGGGATGGGATGTAAACCCACAAGTAGGCTGGTTAACTGGATGGGTTGTTCAGCCTCAAGGGAATATTGTAGCGTTCTCCCTTAACTTAGAAATGAAAAAAGGAATACCTAGCTCTGTTCGAAAAGAGATTACTTATAAAAGCTTAGAACAATTAGGTATTTTATAGAGTTAGTTTATAGCCCAGTTCACTTTTACCATTTTGATCTGGGCCATTGCTATTTTAAAACTGATAATCTATCCATCCACTGGTTCAAATGGAGTATTCAAAATTAGTTGGTAAAAAGCAGCGTCAAGCCATTGCCCAAATTTAAAGCCCACTTGTTTAAAAGTACCAGCGTGGGTAAAGCCCATTTTCTCATGAAGGCCTATACTGGCTTGATTTGTCGCATCAATACAACCAATGAGCACATGAAGTTGAGCCTGTTGAGCACGTTGAATTAACGCTTGCATTAAAACTTTACTTAGACCACAGCCACGATGTTCATGATGAATATAGATACTATGCTCAACCGTATATTTATAAGCTGGAAACGCTCTAAATGTTCCCCAACTAGCAAATCCTAATAACTTACCTAACTCATCTACTACCCCAATGACAGGGAAACCATTTTCTCTTTTTACCGAAAACCATGTTTTCATTGAATCAAGTGAACGGGGAACATAGTCATACAATGCGGTAGAGTTAACAATCGCATCATTTAGAATTTCTAATATTGCTACCGCATGCTCTGCTTCATTACAATCAATTAAACGGAAATTAGAATCGAGGGAATAGTTCATAAAGATTCCTTAAGAGCGGGCACCAGTTGATTAGAAACGACTAAAATATAACGAGCAACTTGAGCTGAATGATTACTGTATATGACAGGTTGATCTAATTGCATTGCCAAGCAATCCCCTTGACCTAATGCATAAGAAGTTTCACCTAATTGAATTTCAATTTTCCCTTCAACGACCCAAAGCTGCTGCTGTACCACTCTAGAGCTTTCATTAGTTTCATAAGTAATTCGAGAATGAGGCGGAAATTCAATTTCAACAATCTGGAAGGGTAATTTTAAGTTCGGAGGTGAAACTGTACGGCGTATATAGCCAGTTTCCGGATCTCGCCACTCAGCTTGTTCATTCCGACGAATAAGCGGTTGAGATGATGAATTCCCTGCTTCATTCGTAAAAATTTGAGTTAAAGGTACTTCAAGACCATTTGCTAGTTTTTCAAGAACAACTGCCGTAGGACTCGTTTCTCCTCTTTCAATTAAAGAAATAGCTGAACGGCTAACTTGGCAACGGGCAGCTAATACATCTAAAGTATATCCACGTGCTAAACGCAGCTCTCGTATTCGATGTGCAATCCTTATATTGATATCATCCATTAAAGAAGCTCAATTCCATCATTATAGATAAGTATTCCATTAAAATAGAATTACATCAAATGATTTCAAACTCTTCATTATGAATATATGGAAAATTGGGTGGACAATATAAATCTTTAGGATTAAAAACCGAAAAATAACCATTCATAGCAGCATTCTTTAAATTACTCATGCAGAACCGATTTGGCTATGTAACAATACCCTCTAAACTATTTAAGTAAGTCTTCACATGCCATTGATTATTGGAATTGATCCAGGTTCACGCTTAACAGGTTACGGAATCATTGAAAAAGATGGTAGTAAACTACGTTTTGTTGATGCCGGTACAATCCGAACGGAAACTCAAGAGATGCCAGAGCGTTTGAAGCGTATTTTTGCTGGTGTTGAACGAATTGTGAAATTTCATGGTCCTACTGAAGCTGCGGTCGAGCAAGTCTTTATGGCACAGAACCCCGACTCTGCCTTAAAACTTGGTCAAGCCCGTGGAGCTGCTATAGCCGCTTTAGTGAATTTAGATTTACAAGTTGCAGAATATACTGCACGCCAGATTAAACAGTCTGTAGTGGGATATGGTGCTGCCGATAAAGAACAAGTACAAATGATGGTGATGCGTTTACTTAACCTGACCATTAAACCTCAAGCCGATGCAGCCGATGCTCTTGCTGCTGCAATTTGTCATGCCCACGCTTCAGGAAGTATGAGCAAACTAACCGTCTTGAATGCCTTAGGTGGTATGGCTCGTGGACGAAGTCGCTCTAGTAGCCGTAGACGCTAAAGTTTTATTGTTTATTGATTTACTACTTGAGTAATTGCTTGATTCATCTCATAAGCTTGTAAACCGCGCATGCCTTGTTTGGCAAGTTGGTCACCTGCCTGAGCATGGAGAGTTACGATCTCATGTAGGGTAACTGCTTTGTGGAACTGGGCTTTTAAGCTTGCAATCATGCCCGCCAACACATCTCCCATTCCACCAGTTCCCATACCTGCATTACCTTGCGTACAAATATACAAGTTATCTTCTAAAATTAAGCTGCCTGCTCCTTTAAGCACCCACTGGCCTGCATATTTTTGCTGCAACGCATAAATCGCAGCAATTCTGTCATTTTCAATTTGCCAAGTAGAACAACCAAGTAATGTAGCGGCCTCCCCCGGATGAGGTGTTGCATAAATATGTAAACTCAATTTTTCAGGCTGCTTTGCGAGAAACCATAGGGCATCTGCATCTAATACAACTTCTAAATGTGAAGTCTGATTTAAATAATTAAACCACTGTTGATAGATTTGCTGTGCCCATTCATCACGCCCTAAGCCCATGCCAAAACATACTGCATCAACCTGAGATAAAATCTCTTTAATACTGTTTTCATCGAAATTATTAATGTCACGTAGCATAATATTAGGAGCTCTCGACAAAATAGCCTGATGATGGTTTCGGTGACAAACTACCGTAACTTTGCCTGCTCCTGCATGAAAGGCAGCTTCAGCAGCCATAATGACAGCCCCGCCCATTTGCTCATGACCACCTATCACCAAAACATGTCCATAACTTCCCTTATGACCAAAAGCCAAACGTTTAGGAAGTCTGATATGTGTTGGTGTCAAGTAAGCAAGAGGTTTCAGGTCTTGGTCTACTGGAATTAAATTAATTAAATGAATTTGCCCCGCATACTCTTTACCTTGGCCTGTAAATAATCCAGCTTTAAGCCCTAAAACAGTAAATGTATAATCAACCCTTACAGCACAAGGTAAGACTCGTCCAGTATTTGCATGTAAGCCACTTGGTATATCAATTGAAATTTTTAACCCAGCTTGCTCGTTAAACTGTTGAATAGAATGTTGCCAATAATCATTTAACTCTCGATTTAAACCAATCCCAAATAACGCATCAATATGACAATCAAATGTTTTGTGTACCTCAAAACCTTGATGTATTTGAATGTGATTTACCTTAGCAAAATGGGCAGCGTGGTGTAAATCGGCTGACTCGCCCAATTCGGCTGCAAATATTTCAACATATAACCCTGCTTCCTTGAGATAACTTGCTATAAAGTAGCCATCACCAGCGTTATTACCTTGTCCACACCAAACAGCAATATTCTTAATATCTTGGTTTTGAAAAAGTACAATGAGTTGTTGAGTGATTGACCAAGCTGCTTGTTGCATTAAGCCTAATGATGAGTTTTGTGCAGCAAACCAACGTTGCTCCCATGCCTGGATATCTTGGCTATGGTAAACTACTGCCTGCATATTCTTATCCTCTTGCATTTTTCGGTTTTATGACATCTTCCAACACATCACGCATTGCAGTGCAACAAATTGATCCACATGAATTAAAAGCATGGATCAAAGCTCAAGCATTAGACTTGGGTTTTGCTGATTGTGTCATTGCCAAACCAGATGCTCAAGAGCAAATGCCACGTTTTTTAGAGTACCTTGAACGTGGTTATCATGCAGATATGACATACCTAGAAGAAAATTTGGAAAAGCGGGCTGATCCGACTCTATTAGTTCCCGGCACAAAAAGTATTATTTGCGTGCGTATGAATTATTTGGTGGAATCACCAAAGCCAAGATATGTACCTTTTGAACCCAACTCTGCGATTATCGCCCGTTATGCTCGTGGTCGTGATTACCATAAGGTGATGCGAGGCAGATTAAAAACATTAGCTACACGTATCCGTGAAAAAGTGGGAGATTTTGAATCTCGCCCTTTTGCAGACTCCGCACCGATATTTGAAAAATCATTAGCTGAAAGTGCTGGAATGGGCTGGACAGGTAAACATACTTTGCTCATTCATAAAAAGTCAGGTTCTTTCTTTGTCTTAGGTGAACTATTTACATCACTCGACTTACCTTTTGATGAACCTGCAACATCTCACTGTGGTTCTTGTAGTGCTTGTATTGATATTTGCCCAACTCAAGCGATTGTCGAACCTTATATGTTAGATGCTAGACGCTGTATTGCTTATTTAACAATCGAATATAAGGGAATTATTGATGAAGAATTACGTGCAGGTATTGGTAACCGAATATTTGGTTGTGATGACTGTCAATTAATTTGCCCGTGGAATAGCTTTGCTAAGACAGCTTCTATTACTGACTTTAACCCTAGACATGGTTTAGATAATATTAGTCTGCTTGATATCTGGCAGTGGGATGAAGCTACTTTTTTAGCCAATACAGAAGGTAGTCCAATACGACGCACAGGTTACCAGTCATTTAAGCGCAATATTGCTATCGGTTTAGGCAACGCACCATACTCAAAAGAAATTGTAGATCAGCTACACAAAGGCAAAAATTTACATGACGAAATCGTCAATGTGCATATTGATTGGGCAATTGAACAGCAACTTAATCAACTTCAGCGATCAAATTAAAAAAATGATGTTTTTTGCCCTATAGCTTTAATACGAATTCTGTATGATTATGTACAGTGAATTAATGCCATCATCATGGATATGACAATGACTCTACGTAATGATTGGACTCGTGAAGAAATCCAAGCTCTATATGAACAACCTTTTTTGGATTTAGTTTTTAAGGCTCAGCAAGTACACCGTGAGCACTTCACTGCCAATACAATTCAGGTCAGCACCCTTTTATCGATTAAAACGGGTAAATGTCCTGAAGATTGCAAATATTGCTCTCAATCTGCACATTACGATTCAAAATTAGAAGCAGAAAAACGTATTGCTGTTGAAAAAGTAATTAGCGAAGCAAAAGCTGCAAAAGATTCAGGTTCATCTCGTTTTTGTATGGGTGCTGCTTGGCGTAACCCACATGAACGCGATATGCCATATGTTTTAGAAATGGTACGTGAAGTTAAAGCATTAGGTATGGAAACCTGTATGACATTAGGTATGCTTAACCAATCACAAGCAGAACGTCTAAAAGATGCTGGTTTAGATTATTACAACCATAACCTAGATACTTCTCGTGAGTACTATTCTCACATTATTAGCACACGTACTTTTGATGACCGTTTGAATACTTTGGATTATGTACGCCAAGCAGGCATGAAAGTATGTAGTGGTGGTATTGTTGGTTTGGGTGAAAGCCGTGAAGATCGAATCGGTTTATTACACGAGTTAGCAACCTTACCTATTCACCCAGAATCTGTGCCAATTAACATGCTTGTACCAATTGAAGGTACACCTCTAGCTGATGTTGAAAAACTAGATGTTATTGAATGGATCCGCACTATTGCGGTAGCACGTATTGTTATGCCGCATAGTTATATTCGTTTATCTGCTGGTCGTGAATCTTTAAGTGATTCAGATCAAGCTTTAGCATTTATGGCAGGTGCAAACTCACTGTTTTCGGGTGATAAATTGCTTACTACTCCAAATGCAGGTGAAGGTAAAGACCAAGCATTATTTAACAAACTTGGTTTAACTGCTGAAAAGCCAAAACCAACTATTTCTGAATTATCAGTAGATGCGATGAGTGCTTAACCTCATCAAAATTGAAAAGCCCTGATCATTCAGGGCTTTTTTTCATTTATACAGAAGTGACTAATATGCCATAAGTAGCATTCAGAAAGGTTCCAACTCGAATAATATCCCTACCTGCCGCATGGGTAACCGATAATTCTTGGCTCAATACATCAAAGTGAAAAGTTTCAAAAACATCTTGATGGTGTAAGAGCCAAGTCACTGTATCTGCTATATTATCATCCGCAATATAAGTTAAGGCTTTAAAGTCTTTACTCATAAATAACTCTTAAAAATAAATTTTATGAATTTTATATGAGTTCATTCTACCTTAAAAGAAAATCTAAGCAGCCTTCGGATTCACTAATGAACGCCCCGACAATAAGCTTGTTAACGCTTTAGGTGAAAACTCTAAAGAAAGTACATGATTCTTTAAATTGATTGAGTGGCTACTAATCAATGGTAAAAGGCCCTCTTCTGTTTCTAAAACATACTCATCCGCAATGTTTAGAATACCTTCTAGATTTGTTGTGCTAGAGGCTAGATCGTGGCTAAAGACATCATAAATTGTTTGTAAATTAAACGTCGTGTTCTGTTCAGTAGGATGTTTGAGTAAATAGTCTTTTAAAAACAAGACTAATTTATGAGCAAAGAAAAAATAATTCGGTTTATACGTGTATTTCATGTTGTTCATGGAACCAAACTCCAGATGATCTTTTATTGAATTACAACTAAAACACTAGGAATTAAACCTTAAAATTTTCTTAAAAAAATAAATATATTTACACGATATATAAAAATTAATTTTAATAATGAAAATCAACTAGTTAATTTATCCAAAAATATATAATTTATATAAAATTACAATAAAAAAATCAATTCTTAAAAATTAAAAAACTTAAATGAAAATTATTATCAAATTAATTTAAATAAAATAATTTCATGATATTTTACCATATGGTATAAATTAAAATAAAAACCGCATTTATCAATAAAA
Organism: Acinetobacter sp. AOR12_HL; assembly: GCF_027855275.1. NCBI lineage: Bacteria > Pseudomonadati > Pseudomonadota > Gammaproteobacteria > Moraxellales > Moraxellaceae > Acinetobacter > Acinetobacter sp. AOR12_HL. The sequence goes on from NZ_JAKTIJ010000029.1 coordinate 67,220, forward strand.
AATAACCAATCAAAATACATAAAAATATAATGTTATTCTTGTTTTTTACTTGAAAGGTGCTATATTTCCACCGCATTACTTGATCAGAATAAAAGCACTGAAGAGTAATAAAGCGATATTTATTGAATATTCTGGGGATTTTATGAAAAAATTTATTTTTATTGCGGCTAGTTCTCTTTTTAATATTGCAGCAGCACAAGCAGCTGATGGTACGATCACTATTAATGGTTTAGTAACTGATAATACGTGTACGATTGATACTGGTGATAAAAATCTCACTGTAAATTTACCAACAGTATCATCTCAATCTTTGAAAAATGCGGGCGATGTTGCTGGTCGTACACCTTTTCAAATCAATTTAACGAATTGTGCTTCAGTTGGTAAAGTCGCGACTTATTTTGAACCAGGCGCAACAGTTGATTTTAATACTGGTCGACTATTGAACCAAGCTACCTCTGGTGCAGCTGCCAATGTCAACATCCAATTATTGGGTAGCAACAATGCAGTAATTCCTGTAATTGCGAAAGGCGCTTCTGGTGCACAAGATAACTCACAATGGGTAAATGTTTCTGCTGGGGGGAATGCCGATCTTAATTATTATGCTGAATATTATGCAACTGGAGCATCTACAGCGGGTACTGTAACGTCACAAGTGAAATACACTATTATTTATCAATAAATTAAAACCAGCTTCTATTTTTAAATAGAAGCTATATCTCATCTATTATTTATTATTGAGAATATGACTCATGCTTTTTCGTGGTCGTAAATTTTTTTGGGGAATGGCTTGTCTTCAAGCATTAATTGCTACTACAGGGCATGCCGAAATAGTACTTCATGGTACACGTGTAATCTATCCATCAGATGCTCGAGAAGTAAACTTACAACTCAGCAATAACGGTACAGCACCTTCCTTGGTTCAAGCTTGGATTGATGATGGAAACGCTAAATCAACTCCCGATGAAGCGAATGTCCCTTTTATCATTACACCACCTATTTCAAGAGTAGAACCCTCTAAAGGGCAAACTTTACGAATTACTGCACTACCTAATGCTTCTCAATTAAACCAAAATAAAGAAAGTGTATTTTGGCTTAATGTATTAGATATACCACCAAGGCCGGAAGGTAAAAAACAAGAAAATAATGAAGTATTAACCAATAATTTTCTTCAATTAGCGATACGTTCACGAATTAAGTTCTTTTATCGACCAGTAAGTCTAGAAGAAAATATTAATACATTAAGTGAAAAAATTCAGTGGGTAAAAAATGGTGAAAACTTGCTTATTAAAAACCCTACTCCCTTTTACATTACAATAAGCTCAGTTTTTCAAGAAATAAATCATCAAAAAACAGATTTATTAAAACAGGGTTTAATGCTTTCTCCTTTTTCAGAAGATCAAATAAAACTTAAAAATAGCAATATAACAAATATGAGCTTTGTTTATATAAATGATTATGGTGGAAGAATTGAACAAGTAATAAGGTTCTAAGCTTACCTACTTTTTAATTTAAACACCTACTCATGAACAGGCATAAAGACGATGTCAGAATGGTTCATATCCAGTATATGCTTTAAAAAGCGCACTACATATTATTTGGTATTGAGTCTCGCAATTAATATCCCCTTAACTGTATATGCATCAGACAATATAAATAGGGAAAATATTTTAAAAGTTGACTTTGATACTAATTTTTTAGTGGGAAATGCACAGAAAATTGATATTGGTCGATTTAAGTACGGCAATCCTATTTTACCGGGTGAATATAGTCTTGACGTCTATATTAATGGGCAGTGGTTAGGAAAACGAAAGTTTGTTTTTAAAAGTACTCATTCGAATGAGAATGCAAAGACCTGTTTTACCACAGATATGCTTTTAGAATATGGAGTTAAACCAGAAATTCTTCATCATGAAGTAAGTAGTACCCTTACCTGTAATGACTTGGACAAGTGGGTTAACGATGCCTTTTATCAATTTGATACTTCTCGTCTGAGACTTGATATTTCAATACCGCAAGTAGCTTTACAAAAGAATGCTCAAGGGTATGTCGACCCACGTTTATGGGACCGTGGTATAAATGCAGCTTTTTTTGCATACAATGCTTCTGCCTATCGTATTGTAAATAATAACCATGAAACAAATCATGCGTTTATGGGTACAAATGTTGGTCTAAATCTCTATGATTGGCAATTACGCCATACTGGGCAGTGGAAATGGCAAGATCATAATGAAATACAAGAAAAGGTTTCTTCCTACACATCAAATAATACATATGCCCAAAAGGCTTTTCCCAAGCTCAATAGTGTTGTTACTTTAGGTGATTATTTTACCAATAATAATTTTTTTGATGCCCTACCTTATCGTGGGATTAACATATCAAGTGATGACCGCATGCTTCCTAACAGTATGCTCGGATATGCTCCCCAAATTCGAGGTTATGCCAAAACCAATGCAAAAGTAGAGGTACGTCAGCAAGGAAATTTAATTTATCAAACGACTGTTACACCCGGAAGTTTTGAAATTAATGATCTTTATCCCACAGGCTTCGGTGGCGAATTACAAGTCTCTATATATGAAACAAATGGAGAAATTCAAAAGTTTTCTATTCCTTATGCTTCTGTCATTGAGATGCTAAGACCTAAAATGAGCCGATATTCTTTTACTTTGGGACATTTTAGAGATGCCAATATCAATCTAAAACCATGGCTAGTGCAAGGTAAATATCAAAGAGGTATCAATAACTATTTAACAAGCTATACAGGCTTTCAGGCAACTGAAAACTACCAGTCTTTTTTAATAGGTAGCGCATTTGCAACCCCAATCGGTGCAATTTCATTTGATGCAACTCAGTCGTCAGCTGAGTTCGAACAAAAGCCCACCCTTAAAGGACGAAGTTATCGTTTAAGTTATAACCGACTATTTACTCCAACCAACACCAATTTAACTTTAGCTACGTATAAATATTCCACAGAAAATTATTTGAAATTACGCGATTCAATTTTAATTCGAGACTTGCAACAACAAGATATTGATAGCTTTTCCGTGGGGAAACAAAAAAGTGAATTTCAGATCACATTAAACCAAGGCCTCCCAAATCAATGGGGTAATTTTTATTTAGTAGGCTCGTGGATTAATTATTGGAACCAGTCTAATCGTAATCAACAATTCCAATTTGGATATAGCAATCAATTTAAAGATCTGACTTACAGTATTTCTGCAATTACTCATGAGCTTGACCAAGAAAATCAAAATTCTGGTCATGAAACGCAATATTTGTTGTCTTTATCTTTTCCACTTCAATTTAAAAAAAATACCGTTAATTTTAATAGTTCTATTTCAGAAGATAGCCGAACTTTAGGAATGAGTGGTTATATCGGAAACCGCTTTGATTATGGCTCATCAATTTCATATCAAGATCAAGGACAAACAAGCCTAAATATCAATGGCACCTACCGTACTAACTATACAACTATAGGCGCTTCTTTTGGTCAGTCCGATACATACCAACAAGAAATGATCAATTTAAATGGAAGCTTGGTCGCTCACTCACAAGGTATTTTATTTGGCCCAGACCAAGTACAGACCATGGTATTGGTATATGCGCCTCAAGCGACTGGTGCTCGAGTCGGCAATACCTCTGGTCTAAGCATTAATAAACAAGGTTATGCTGTCATTCCTTATGTAACCCCCTATCGCTTAAATGACATTAGCCTTGACCCTCAAGGGATGCCATCAACTGTTGAACTTACGGAAACAAGTCATCGTATTGCCCCATATGCAGGATCGATCACTAAAGTTAACTTTTCAACAAAAACGGGATATGCAGTTTTTATTAGCACCCAAACACCTAATGGCGGCCATTTGCCATTTGCAGCACAAGTTTTTAATCAAAACAATGAAATAGTCGGAATGGTAGCCCAAGGTAGCCGGATTTATTTACGTACTCCCCTAACTCAAGATCATCTTTATGTGAAATGGGGACAAAGTAATAGTGAAGAATGTCAACTTGATTATGACATCCAATCAAAAATCTTACAGGAAAAACAATCAATTATTATGACAGAGGCAGTCTGCAAATGAAAAAAATGCTTATAAAGAGCGGTTTACTCATCACTAGTTTTTTTATTTATAACCAAACCTATGCCAACTGTACTTTAAGCAAGGGCTTTACCACAGTCGATATTCCAATGACGATTGGAACTATTGTAGTACGCCCGACAGATCCAATCGGAACAGTTCTCCAAAAGAATACTTTTACTATTTCACCTAATAATTCGACTGCAACTTGCAACCGTGTCAGTGACCAAATTACAGCGGCACTTCCATTAAACTATCCTGTTAGCTCGATTGGAAATAATGTGTATGCAACCAATATTCCGGGTATAGGTATTCGACTTTATAGAGAGGCATTCGACTCTACAGATTTTTCTGGATATTACCCTTATAAACGCAGCTTGACTCCTAATACAACATATACGCTTTCACCAGGATATTTTGTTATGGAAGTGATTAAAACTGCTGCAACTACAGGTTCAGGTGCATTAGTTGCTGGTCGTTACAGTACCTATTATGTAACAGGACAACAAAATCGCCCTTTCTTAACAACTACAGTATTGAGCAGCTCCCCTATTCTTATTGCATCATCTTCTTGTGAAATTCAAAACGGCATAGATACGGTTGTTCAGCTTCCCACTGTGATGAAATCAGGTTTTAGAGCTATTGGATCAACTCAAGGTGAGAAAAACTTTAATTTATCGATTCTTTGTAATGGTGGGGAAAATAACTCAGGTGTACCAACGAGTAATACTCTGAGTTTAAGCTTTGACTACATTTCTGACACTTCAAATAGTCAGGTTATTAATAACAGTGCTGCTGAGTCAACTAAAGCGAACGGAGTTGGTGTGGAATTGTTATGGAATATGAATGGCGCGAACAATCCTATTCGAAAAGGAAACAAACTAGATATTGGTACAGTAAGTTCTAACCAGACAGTACAGTACGATATTCCTTTAACAGCGCGTTATTATCAAACTGCTTCGAATGTAACAGCCGGTAAAGTCAAAGCTAATGCAACAGTAACGATCCAATATGATTAGTATTTCTTCTGAGCGCTAGAGCTTAGTAGTAATTAGTCGGCTTTATAGAATGAATAATTTTTAATTAATACTAAAAAAGTCAAATGATCACACACATTATTTTTTAAATTTTACTAATAAATAAATTAAAAAAATGCTCATAAGCGAAAAAAGCTAATGAGCATTAGTGATAACCACTTAACCTGAAATACAAATTGTGGGAAATAGATCACAATTTGCATGACTATAATTTCAAAATTTAGCTTAAATATCAAGTCTTTTTTTTAACAAAAGTTTGATAAATTTATTTAACCCCTTAATTTTAAATAAAAATAAATTAAAAATAAAGTTTGCAATTTCTATTTTACAGGCTTTCTAAAGAATTATCATTCTATTAATTCAAAAAACATAAATTTTATATATACGAATGTATAGTAAAATTAAAAAGTGCTTAATTAGGAGGGTTTAGTTAGAAGTAAATATTATGTAATTCGATAAATTATAAAGCTTTACACAACCTATAAGAAAAAAAACAAACACATATCTGGAAATATTTTTCAATTACAGCCTAACTTCAAGTTTTTATTACAAAACCACATGCTCATTATTTGGAAAATATTTTGTATTTTATTATTAAGTTTAGGGGCTTTCGGAGTTGGTTTAGGTATTAGTTATTTAGATTTTTTCTTATTTTTTATTGGTTTACTTTTTTTGCTGTGTTTTTTTCTAGCCTTGAAGCAAGCAAGAGAAGATGCAGGAAGTTTTCCTGATGAATAAAAATTAATTAAGCTAATTGAAGTCAAGGCTTAAGCAATATTAAACACGAAAAGATTCAAAACAATCTAAAAGAAAATCCATCACTACCCTTACTGCAGGACTACTCCGCAGATCTTCATGAATTACTAACCAAATTTCAGCACTCATTGGGTCATCATCAGGTAATTTTACTAAATGACCTTGCTGGCCTAAAAAATCAGGTAGTACAGCTAAACCAACTGCTCCACAAGTAGCCCGCCATTGAAGCTCAGGATGATTCGTAACCATAACAGGCTCTTTATAATTTAACCGTTGTTTTAGCTTTTGCTGTTTTTGTCCTTGAACTCCACCAACTTCAACACTAATCCACCCATAGTTTTCTTCTTGTATAGCATCCAAATATTCTTGGGCTGCATATATGCCAAAAGGAACTTCACCAGCTTTACACGCAATTAGATAATCATCTTTAGGGCGTCCAAAGCGAACTGCGATATCTGCTTCGCGATGCTGTAAGGAGGCATAATGAACATCACCGAGTATTCTCAATTGTAGCTCAGGATATTGACGATAAAACTTACCAAGATGAGGCATTACCAAATGTGCAGCCGTAGCTGGCGGTAGACTTACCGAAACTACTCCACTAATTTCCTGTTGTCCTGCCTGAGCCAGACGTTCAATAGAAAATGTTTCTTCCATCATACGTGTCACGATTTTGGCCAGACGCTCCCCCTCTGAAGTTAAAATATAAGTACGAGGTCTACGGTCCACTAATTTTAGTTTTAAATTATCTTCTAACTGGGCAATTCTTCTTGCAAGAGTAGCATGGTCAACACCTAACTTTCTTGCAGCAGCTGAAAGTGTCTTCTCTTCAGAAAAAACTGAAAAGTAATGTAAATTTTCCCAATCAATCATTGTGCAAATTTTCACATCAGAGATGAATTAATATGGAATTGTACACCTTTATGTGATTACTCAGAATAAAGACATTCTTTTTCGGAGCCCAATCATGAATAAATCAATGGTGTATGCCTATACTGGTGTTGTAATCACAATGCTGTTTTGGGGCTCGGCATTTAATGCGATGTCTTATGTGATTCAATATATGCCACCTCTTTCAGCAGCAGCTGAACGTTTTACAATTGCAAGCCTTGGTCTATTTATTCTTTTTGCAGCTATAGGAAAGCTACGTTGGGCCGCATTACGGCAAAATTTAGCTATCTATCTTATTATTGGAATTATAGGTATTGCCGGTTTTAACCTAGGCTGTTTCTATGGTTTACAAACCACCTCAGCAGTCAATGGCGCTTTAATCATGGCCACAACACCTTTAATTACTTTACTGTTAACAATTTTACTTGATGGAGAAAAACTAACACTTAATAAGTCTATTGGTGTTGTATTTGGCTTAAGTGGTGTACTTTTTGTTATTAGTCATGGCCATATTTCAACGCTACTACACTTAAAAATAGCAATCGGTGACTTATTCATCTTACTAGGTGGTGTCAGTTTTTGTTTAGCGAATGTGCTATCACGCCGTTATGTAAAAAATGCTACACCTTTAGAGACCACAACCTTTTCCATGATGTTCGGTGCTTTGACTTTAATCATATTAAGTGTAATTTTTGAGCACCCTTCTCAAGCAATTGCTATGGCGCCTATCACTGCACACTTAGCTATGGGATACGTTATTATTTGTTCTACCATGATTGCTTATTTATTTTGGTTTAATGGTATTCAAAAACTAGGTGCAGGCCGAGCATCAATCTTTTTTAACTTTGTTCCGGTTTTTAGTATGTTAGTTGCCTTGTTAGCTGGTCAATCACTTAATATCTGGCAACTTATAGGCACAGCTTTAGTCATGCTTGGCGTGATGAGTAGTGGAGGATTTATTCAGATTAAACGTCCTGCACTTATAGCTAAGCCTTGCACAAAGTAATAATCACACAAATTCATCTTAATTATTGCGTTGTAACAAAGAATGTATGTTTCTTTAAAACTTAACAAATGGTTGCCATATATAGTTTTAAAGCACAACAAGGAGAATTAAGATGAATTTGGATTTTACAACTATCGAAAAACAGGCCAAATTGCTCAAAGAAGAGCAAGAGAAACTAGAACAGCAAGATCATGATTTTCAGTTAGCTTTAGACAAGCATAGAGAATCTTTAAAAAATTTATTTAAAGAACTATTTCATGATCGAGAAATTAAAACAGAAAATGGAGGACAGTTTTGTGTAGTATTTGGTGATTTTAAAATATCTCTACTCATTGAAACAGCCAAATTCGAGAATGGTGTTCCTGTTAAATTAAATTCCGTTAATCCAATTATTGTTAAATTTAAAAAGGATAAGCCCGTTGCAAAAGCCCAATTTTCTGATGCAACCCAATATCTTGATAGTGGTTTTGAAACACCCCACTATCAGTACTATTACAAACACGATGATAAAACACAGTTAGTTCAATTTTCGGAGTTACCTGTATTTTTTCAAACAATCCTTGATGCAGAAGTCTGATTATCTGCCCTCAATGGAGGGCTTTTTTATAAACTGAATTTACGGATCAAACAGACTCATCTTTATAAAAATAGTCGTAACATCAGTTTCGTTTTCTCAACTCGTTTTAATTTACAAACAAAAAAATTTTAAGGTATCGGCTCAAAAAACCATTTGCTTCTTTTTCAAATAGCTTGTATATACATGTTTGTATTTGTTTATACATAAATGGATCTAATAATAGAAAAAGCTCTTAAAGGATAAGGAGAGTGTTATGGACTCATCAGCTGGGAAATCGAAAAGCGGATTTGTTGAAAACCGAAGTATTGACTTTATTCCTGAAAATGAAAGGCATGGCAGTATATTTGCCCAATTTACGCTTTGGTTCGGGGCCAATTTACAGATTACAGCTATTGTTACAGGTGCATTAGCCGTCGTATTAGGTGGTGATGTATTTTGGTCAATCATTGGCCTCTTTATTGGACAATGCTTTGGTGCTGCCGTCATGGCTTTACACGCAGCTCAAGGTCCAAAACTCGGCCTTCCACAAATGATTTCGAGTCGAGTCCAATTTGGGGTATATGGTGCCTGTATCCCCATCATTCTTGTTTGTCTTATGTATATTGGCTTTACGGCCACTGGTGAGGTACTCGCAGGTAAAGCAATTGCTCATCTAGCACAGGTGAGTAATACAACAGGTATTTTAATCTATGCTTGTTTTATTATTATATTTGCGACAATTGGCTATCGTTTAATTCATTGGGTAGGCAAAGTTGCAAGTGTTATTGGTTTAATTGCTTTTGTTATTATTTTAACTCAAATTTTAGCTCTCTCTAATATTTCAGAATTGCTTGCTGTACGGCATTTTAGCTGGTCATCATTTTTATTAGCAGTTTCTCTTTCTGCTTCTTGGCAAATTTCATTTGGACCTTATGTAGCAGATTATTCTCGTTATCTTCCTACAAAAACCTCTTCAACACGTGTATTTTGGGCAGTTGGGCTTGGGTCTTTAATAGGTTCCCAAATTTCAATGATGCTCGGTGTATTCATTGCTCAAGTCTCGAATGGTGGTTTTGTTAGCAATGAAGTTCAGTACGTTGTAGGCATGAATCCAATCGCTCTTGTGATTACTTTTTTATATTTTAGTATTGCATTCGGAAAGGTCACGTTATCTACACTTAATGCTTATGGCAGTTTTATGTGTATTGCGACCATTTGGAACAGTTTTAAGCCAAGTGCTCAAATTTCAAAATTAACGCGACTTACAATTGTTCTTGCAATGGTAATTATCTCAACATTTATTGCAGTTGTAGGTGAACATACTTTTTTAAGCGCATTCAAATCTTTTATTTTGTTTCTTCTTACATTTTTCATTCCTTGGAGTGCAATTAATTTAGTTGATTACTATTTTATTTCTAAAGAAGAATGCGATGTAGATGCCTTATATGACCCAAATGGTAAATATGGCCGCTGGAACACGATTGGAATCGCTTGTTATTGTATTGGTATCTTACTTCAGTTGCCCTTTATTGATAGTAAATTCTATAAAGGACAAATTGCCGAAATGTTGGGTGGAGTCGATTTATCCTGGTTAGTGGGATTGTTATCCACTGCAGTTTTATATTATGTACTGGCCAAAAGAGCTCAAATGAAAATTTCAAAAGCTCTTCAACTTGAACGAGTAAAATAATGTTAAGACGAGATATCAAAGTCTAAAATAATACTTTGATATCTCATTAATATTTTTCTACTGTTGAGCAGTACTTGGTTGTGCAGAGGCAGGCAATCCAAATAACTTATCGAATGTCCAATTAAATATGAATGTATAAATTGGAATGATAATAATAAATGCAACATCTAACCAAAATGCGGCAACAAGAGAAATATTCATCCACCACGCAATAAGCGGAATTAAGAACATTACTAAAGTAATTTGAAATCCGATCGCATGCGCAATTCTTCGTTTAACCGTACGCGACTTACTTTCTTGGCGAGCCTCCCATTTTTCATAAAGAATGTTGTAGATAAAGTTCCACGTTACCGCAATAGTAGTAATCATCACTGAAAGTGGTCCAGTGTGCTCTACACTATCTCCGGCCAAAAGAGCCAAACCTACTGATGAAATCACCATTCCAATAATTTCATATGAAGAAACATAAACAATACGACGTTTTAAACCTTGCATAATCTTTCAACTTTTATCACTTCTTTTTATTTTAGTTTCAGTTAAAATCACATATAAAGTTAACAGCTTTCAGTTCTACTGATATCAAAATGAATTTTAATAGTGAAAATATCGAACTTTTCTTAACCGTATTAGATACTGGATCTTTCTCGGCCGCGGCACGAAAGTTAAATCGAGTGCCATCAGCAGTGAGTATGGCAATTGCCAATATTGAAGCAGAACTTGGTTACCACTTATTTGAACGTACACACCGCAAAGTTATTCCTACCGCAGCGGCTTTAGCATTGGAACCTCAAGCCCGTATTATTGCTGAACAGCTTAGGCTATTAGCTACGCATGCTTATGAACTTTCACTTGGTCTTGAAAGTAAATTAAAAATAGGTGTGGTTTCAGATGCGAATACTGAATTACTTTTTAAAGCCATAAAGCAACTAGCAGAGAAGTTTCCCCTTCTTAACCTAGAAATTATTACAGCTCCTCAAGATGATATTTTAAATTTACTTTATACAGAAAATATTAGCCTTTGCCTTGCAGGTTCAAATCTCAATATAAAAATGCGTGAAAGCTTACAATTAGTAATGACAGAAACAGTTGTTGCTACGATCTCTGCTCATCATCCGTTTTTAAAAGAACAGAATAAGTTAAACACGATTGAAGAGTTAATTAATATTCGGCAAATTGTGGTCGCAAGTAGTGAGCTGGATATGGAAGACTCACGTTCAATCATTGGAGCAATGTACTGGAAAACGAATAGCTTACAAACAGCAATTAATATGGTCGAAGCTGGCTTAGGATGGGGAAATTTTCCCTTATCTTTGGTAAAAGAAAAGATTGAACAAGGCCACTTAGTTCAATTAGATTTTAAAAATACGAAAAATCATTTGCCTTTATCTATTTATCTCATTTGGCTTCAAGATAAACCGTTATCGAAAGCAGCCAGAGAGCTTGTCCAGATTGTTCAAGCAAACTTATCTCAAACTTGTCATTAAAAAACCGCCATTTAGACGGTTCTTTAGGAGCTATTTAGATTTATTAGACTCTATAACTTTTTCATCATAATGCTTATAACAATAGCCAAACATCGCACCTGCACTGAAGAAAAACATTGCTTTAAACATGATGACACTCCTATGCCTTATTGATTGAAAGTTAAACTTAGCATTTAGCCATGTTTCACTTTGAGTACTATTTAAATCAGTTTTGTTCATAATGAAAAATTACGTGACAATCTTTTTCAATTTATTAAAAACACTTATTTTGTTGATTTTATTATATTAATTTTCATAAAAAAACGAGAACTCTATGATTAAATTAAAGAAAGCAAAAAGCCTATTCATAATGAATAGGCTTCTTACTGTATTTCAGGACTAAGCAATAATAATAATTATCAAAAATACTCTACTACTGTATAAATTCCAAGTGTTTTAGTCAAGTATAAAATTGATCAATTACAAAAGGTTGTAGAAAATGAGAAACAATCTTCATTCTAGGTTTTATCCATAAAACTTACTTTAAATTTATACTATTTTTGACCCAGTACGGCTTCTATTTCTAGCTTTGAAAGGACAAAATTTTATAGGTTAATATTGATAGATTTAATAAGTTCATCTCGATAGGGACCAAGAATAATTTGCTCAACCTTGTTCATTCTATTACGCATATCCTGAGCATGAGCAATATTCTTAACGTCTAGCTTTTCTTCATACTGATCTGTTCTTTTGCTAGCTAATGGTTTATTAGTTAAATGATTTAACACAAAATAAAATGTTCTACGTAGATCTTGAAAAGTAAAAGAAAGATTACATTGCTCATTAATTTTTTTTCTAAATTTCGAAATATTAATAATATGACCAGATTCAGATTTTACAGATGGAAAAACCCACTCTCCTTTATTTTGTATTCTTCGTTTTTTCATCAGATGCCAAAGAAAGTTTCCCATATAAATTTTATAGTACACATTATTATATGGATTTATAAAAGAAAGAGTTCCTTCCTCTAAATCTATATTTTTCCAATGTAAAGATTCACACTCATTCCTAAAAAGCCCTGTTAATATAAGTGTTAATAAAAAATCCTTATTTGTTTCATTTTCCTGTCCCCTACCTTTATATTCAATAATTGCTTGCACCCACTTGGTTAGATTATCCACATCGATATAGTTTCTTCGAGGTGGAATTTCTTCCCAGAGCTGTTTCTTCTTTAACAAATTAACCGGGTTTATCCTTGGTATAATTACTTCACAATTTTTATTTTGATAATACATAATTGAAAAACGATAGACCGCTCTAAGTACACGCATAGATAAATTAGCTTTTGCATAACTATACTGAGATAGCTGAATATACTTTTCTTCAATCCTCTGTTCAGTAATATCAATCAGTTTAAGTTCACTTAAGTCTATTAAATATTTTTCTATAACTTCTCTATAGTCGGCTAATGTCCTTTCTTTTAACTCGTGGTGATTTATATATACTTGGAAAGCTTCATTGAGATAAGGCTGATCAATTTTCTCATTTAAACTATTTTTTAATATTTTATTATTTTTAATGCTTAAAGGGTTTGAGTCAGTTAACTCTTTTAACTTCTGCTGTGCAAGTATACGGGCGTCTTCAACAGTAATTTTTTCATAATCCCCTAATTTACAACGAATTGATTTCCCTTTTACTTTCTTCTCCACAATGTAAGTTTTATAAGAGTTATTTACACGAATAGCAAAGCCAATAATCTCACTGTCACGATAAATAGCCGGTGTGAGTTCAAGTTGATCGATAAATGACTTAGTTAGCTTTACTCGTGAAGTGCTCATAAGCTAGAATCCCTATCGCTTGTGATAATTAACAATATAGCAAAATATTTTTCAGGTCTACTGCTGCTACTTTTGAAAAATACTTGTGTTTAATAAAAAAATTGATTAGTATTGCAGGCACTGAAAAGCCTTGAGATTAAAAGCTTTTCTGATTATAGGGCCTATAGCTCAGTCGGTTAGAGCAGCGGACTCATAATCCGTTGGTCCACAGTTCGAGTCTGTGTGGGCCCACCAAATACAAACCCCAAAAACTTTAAGTTTTTGGGGTTTTTTAACTTTAGATATTTTTAAAATATAGCCAAATATCACTTCATTATTCAAAAATTGTTCAATTAAACATTAAAAGTCTTTTCCAATTTCCGTATTATTGAGCATTCCTTTTCAACCTTTAGGACTGTTATAAATGTTTGAGTTGATTATTTGACCTGTTCTTAAGCTAAATTTTGTTTCAGGATTGATTTCGAGTTTTCCATTTGAACATCCCAAAACTTTTCCCATAAATCACAATATTCGAGGCATAAGTTTTCTAAATAAGTGTAATCTTCTTCTGTACAAGCTTGCATTAAAATAAACCATAGATCTTCTTCATGATCGTCATCTGCTGCCTCAGCAGTTTCATCTTCAGATACTCCATGCACATGGTAATAGCCACCACCCTCGACCGCTATACCTACAGCACTGGTTGCTTTTCGTAAAGGTGGACTGTACAAAATAACTTCTTCTTCAGCTACAGCTAATAAAGCAGAAACGGCTTTATAGTCTTTATAGGAATTTTCTAGAAACTCTCTCACCTGATGTGCAATTTCTGTTGGTTGATAACTCTGGCGCTCTTCCTCCGTTACTTCAAAATCATCAAGCACATCTTCAAATAAAGGATAATGTGCATATTCTGGGTTACCTTGATAATAACCGTCTTTGTCGGTCCCAGGCCGAAACCCAAACTCATCAAATATGTTAAGACTCAAAAGACAGCGCGGAAACATCTTTGCACCTGCATGCAACCTAGGTTCTAACTGCTTTGTCTGGTATTGAGCCATTAATAAAGCATCTGTAAAAGTTTGTACGATTGCATGGCGATACTCTAAATGAATACGCTTTAAGTTTTCTTTATTAATTTCACCGTTATTTAAAGTTTCTATTGCAAGATGATGAGATACTGGATGTTTCGCGATCTTGGCTCTTAATTGATTTAAAAAATTAAGATTTTTGTCCCAAAGTTCAGCTGAAATGCTTTGTTTCATCCCTGCAAGTGCTTTTTTCCTAGGATTATTAAAGTCCTCAAATTTTTTAGGCATAATCCACTCTCATTAAACTTATTAATTTTTTAAATTTCCATATTCTATTTTAAAAACAAATAGTTAAGATAAAAATAAGACTCCTTTTATCGAAAATTCATATTAGAATTAAAATTCTACTAAATCAAATAGAATATTTTAAAAATTTAAAAATAATCTTGAGTAGCATTTATAATATTCACTTGAATAAAATTATGTTTTTGATTATGATTAATTTGATTAAAATTTTAAAATCTATATCAAGTAATAATTAGTTTCAATTATATGGAAATGTAATGTCAAAAAAAGAAGATATTATAAATACTGCTTTAGAACTTTTTAACCAAATTGGTTACAATGCTACAGGGGTAGACAAAATTATTGCTGAATCAAATGTAGCCAAGATGACTTTCTACAAATATTTTCCCTCTAAAGAAAGTTTAATCATGGAATGCCTACATCATCGAAATATTAATATACAAAATTCAATTTATGAAAAATTAAGCTTACATCCAGATGTGAGTCCAATTGAGAAAATACATCTAATTTTTAATTGGTATATTGACTGGATTAATAGTAAGAATTTTAATGGTTGCCTATTCAAAAAGGCTTTTATTGAAGTGTCTAAACAATACACCTCAATTCGTGAACCATTTCAAGAATATACAAACTGGCTTATAAATTTATTAAATAGTTTATTAGTAGAGCTAGATATTAAAGACCCTACTCCACTTACTCATATCATCATTTCAATTATTGATGGTATTATTATTGATGGGACAATTGATAAAGATCTGATTGATCCTTCTAAGAAATGGCAATATATTGAGTATTTGATTAAAACTGAAAATCCTTAATACTTCTAATATATACAATAATATTTTAAAAATTCAATTATATATTTTTCTATTATAAAATTAGAATATAATATTTAAAAATATTTTTAAATTAAAATAAATAAAATTTGTTTGGAAGATAATTTTCTACCTTTTTAGACAAACTCATATTAGAATTCTGCAACCTTATTGTCTCCCACATCTCTATGAAAAAGTTTTTAGGCAATTCTATCTTCAAAGCAGTTGGTTGGACCTATGATGCAGATCCTACAATTCTTGAGAAAAAACAAGTTATTATCGGTTTTGAACATACTTCTAACCTTGATGCGATCTTATCAATCGCTTTGTTTCAAATATTAGATTTAAAAATTCATACACTAATAAAAAAAGAACTTTTCAAAGGTCCAATGAAGCCTATCCTTGAAAAGCTAGGTGGCATTCCCGTTGACCGAAAAGCAAGCAAAGATATCGTCTCTCAAATGGTCGAAAAATTCCAAAGTAGCGATACATTTAACCTAGTGATTGCACCTGAAGCAACGCGTGCCAAAGATGGGTCGGAACGCAAACCTATTCGTACTGGTTTTTGGCATATTGCTAAGGCAGCAAATGTTCCAATTGTACTGATGTATGCAAATGCACGAACCAAAAAAGGCGGTATTTTAGGTAAGATTTATCCTACCGACTTACAAAAAGATCTTGAAACGATTAAAGAACTTTATGCGCAATATGATATTGATGTAAAAATTAACTAGCTAACTCTCTCATGAAGTTTGAGCCTATTTTTTATGTAAATTTAGGCTCTCTAAGCTTATTTAATTGGCTAACAAAACGTAAGGCAACAGTTTTCAAGAAAACTATGCCTATGCTAATATTCTGTCACTTTTGCATTTTTTAATTTTTGGAGTTCACTTCCATGGCGGGTCATTCTAAATGGGCCAATATTAAGCATCGTAAAGCGAAACAAGATGCCAGTCGCGGTAAAGTTTTTACTAAATATATTCGTGAAATTGTCACTGCTGCAAAACTTGGTGGTGCAGATCCTGCCAGTAACCCTCGCCTTCGTGCTGTTGTCGAAAAAGCGCTTTCTGTCAACATGACACGAGATACCATTAACCGTGCAATTCAACGCGGTGTGGGTGGTGAAGATAATGATGATTTAAAAGAAGTAACCTACGAAGGTTATGGTGTAGGTGGTGTTGCTGTTCTTGTTGAAACAATGACAGACAACCTGAACCGTACAGTTCCAGATGTTCGCCATTGTTTCAGCAAAACTAATGGTAACTTAGGTACCGCAGGTTCTGTTGCTTACCTATTTACCAAACGTGGTGAGATTACTTTTGACGATGTTTCTTTAGAAGATAAGATCATGGACGTTGCTTTAGAAGCTGGTGCAGAAGATATTGAAGTTTCAGAAGATGAAATTTTAGTAATCACTTCTCCAGAGACTTTTGGTGAGGTTCAAGATGCTCTTGCAGCTGCTGGTTTAAAATCAGACAATGCTGAAGTAGTGATGAGCCCTTCTACTAAAGCAGAAATCACTGATATTGATCAAGCTAAACAAGTGATGAAACTCATTGATATGCTTGAAGATTTAGACGATGTACAAAACGTTTATACAAACGTTGAGTTTAGTGATGAAGTTTTAGCGCAACTTGATGCCTAAGACGAGAAAACGCACCAACTGGTGCGTTTTTTTATACTTTATTTAATAAGTTATAGCAGTTAAATACATTGTATTCTTTAATGACAAAGCTCGAATGCAGAGCAACGACATTATCAATTTTACCAATCCGTCTTAATAAAATTTCGCTGTAGTCGTCCATATTACGTGCAACTAATTCAAGAATAAAATCGGCGCTTTGACCAGTCACCAAAAAAGCATTTGTTACTTCAGGAATGGCTTCAATTTCAGAAAGAAATTTATCAAATGTCTCACTATCATGCTTGCTTAAAGAGACTTGTAGCAAAATATGCAAAGTAAAACCCAATTTGCTAAAGTTAATTTCTCTTTTGAGTTGCCCCATGATATTAGCTTCAATCAAGTGTTTAATTCGGCGATGAACAGAACTAACTGAAAGATTAATCCGTTCTGAAAGCTCATTCAAATTCAGGTCTTCATGAGACAAAATTTCCAGAATTTGTTTATCAAAACGGTCTAACTCCATTCTTTGCTCCAATTAACACGCTTTATAAATTACAGTATATCCTAAAGCTAAGCCTACTTTGGAAATCAAATATCATTAAAAGAGAGAATTAAGCTTTACCACCCTCTTAACTTAACTTTTGCTTGTTAACTGTGCAGTAGTATAACGTTCATAGCGCATTTTCAATTACTTATAGCCTATAACTCTTCAATGATTTAATTAGTATATGAATAAAAGCATATTTAATTTTTAAAAATTTTATAATTTCTTAATTAAAATCAATGAGTTTAAACAATTTTAAAAAGTTGGCACTCTTTTTGTTATGCACATATTGGAAATCTTTTATATCCAATGTGGGGAATGCCTGTGAAAAATATCAAAACATTAATTCTTGCAATGAGCACTATCAGCTTAACTGGTGTAGTTATGCCAGCTCATGCTGCTACTGATGCGGAAGTAGATGCTTTACGCAAAGAAGTTAGTGAGTTAAAGCAACTGGTCCAGCAATTATCAAATCAGCAAAAAGCGGTAACTGTAGTAAATACTCCAACAATGCCGCCAACTACAATTGCAGCAAGCTCACCCGTTCCTCAGAGCAAACCGGGTTGGATGCAAATGCCTGATGGCCAAACGCAAGTCAAGCTTTATGGGAATGTCCGTGTAGATGCAACCTATGACTTTAAGGGGTCAAATGACAGCATTTCAAATGGTGCTAACTATCCTTTGAATAAAGATGAACCAAGACAGGACTCCTTAAATGTATCTGCAGCAACTACACGCATTGGGTTAGATCTTACTCGACCTACACAATACGGCGATTTAACAGGCAAAATTGAAGCCGATTTTATGGGAGGCAATGGCGATAATGGCAGTGGAACTTTCCGTGTACGCCATGCCTATATGTCTTTAGGCAAATGGTTAGCTGGTCAAACCACTTCACCTTTCGTCAATACAGATACTTCTCCGGAAACACTAGACTTTACCGGTGCAGTAGGTACAGGAACCACACGTACTGTACAGGTTCGCTATACTCAACCAATTAATGCTCAACAAAAAATATTAGTTGCCTTAGAAGGTGGTGATGTTGAAAAAGTGAGTAATGCTGCTGGAGGGAGCCGTTTCCCTGCTTTAACTACACGCTACGACTTCAAAACAGCCGATAATAAAGGTCTATTACAGTTACATGGTCTTGCCCATGAAAATCGAGTAGCGCCTAAAGATAGTTCATCTGAAGAAAAATTTGGCTGGGGTGTAGGCATCGGTGGCAAGTACGATATCACGCCTCAGGATAGTGTCCTTGCCAACTATTATCATGTTAAAGGTGATGGCCGCTATTTATCTTATAGCAACTCTGCGTATGCATACGATACGACTACTCAAGATATCAACTTAGGTGAATTCGATAGTGCGGTGATCGGCTACCAACGGAAATGGAGCCCTATTTTCCGCTCTACTTTCGCAATAGGCGGTATTCAATATAAAGATGATAACGTCTATGCAAATAACAATTTAACCAATACTAGCTATAACAAAGAAATTTATAACGCTTTGGTCAACTTAATCTGGAATCCGGTTAAAAATATTGATTTAGGTGCAGAATATACTTACGGCCAGCGTGAAACTTTTGCAGGTGATAAAGGTGATTACTCACGCATAAATTTATTAGCAAAATATAATTTCTAAAATTTAGATGTAAAAAAAGAGCCACTCATGGCTCTTTTTTATTGTCACAATTAGTGCATTGCCTGAATTTTTTCCAAGAAAATTTTAGCGCGCTCATGACGTGCTTCTAAATTATCAAAGAATTCATGGGTTGGGCAATCTTCAAGAATTTTACCTTCATCCATAAAAATTAAACGGTTAGATACGCGTTTTGCAAAGCCCATTTCATGTGTTACACACATCATAGTCATACCTTCATGAGCAAGTTGCACCATCACTTCAAGAACCTCACCTACCATTTCAGGGTCGAGTGCCGAAGTAGGTTCATCAAACAACATACAGATTGGGTCCATTGATAAGCCACGGGCAATAGCAACACGCTGTTGCTGACCACCAGAAAGTTGCCCTGGAAATTTATCCTTATGGGCAAGCAGACCTACACGTTCTAAATATTTAAGACCTTTTTCACGTGCTTCAGCAACTGAACGTTTTAAAACTTTTACTTGGGCAATGGTTAAATTTTCCAAAACAGTCATGTGAGGAAAAAGTTCAAAATGCTGGAACACCATTCCTACCCGAGAACGGAACTTTGCAAGATCAGTTTTCGGATCTTTTAGTGAAACCCCATCAACAATAATGTCGCCTTGCTGAAACGGCTCTAAAGCATTTACAGTTTTAATGAGCGTTGATTTGCCTGAACCGGATGGCCCACAAACAACAACGACATCACCTTTTTCAATACTCGTCGTGCAATCTGTTAAAACCTGAAAATCACCATACCATTTAGAGATATGTTGGATGTCTATCATTGGCATTTAAAATCTCCAATTAGCGAATGATGGCAATTTTTTTCTGCAAACGTTTGACTAATTGCGATAGCACAAACGAGCTACAGAAATACACCACAGCGACGATTAAATAGAATGTTGCTTTCGTTTCAGGACCATAGGTATTAGCCAAAGTATCTGCACGACCTAAGAAGTCTG
Source organism: Acinetobacter sp. AOR12_HL (assembly GCF_027855275.1). NCBI lineage: Bacteria > Pseudomonadati > Pseudomonadota > Gammaproteobacteria > Moraxellales > Moraxellaceae > Acinetobacter > Acinetobacter sp. AOR12_HL. Next base: position 87,435 of record NZ_JAKTIJ010000029.1, read on the forward strand.
GTGCACTAATGACATAAACTAATGACACATCCTGAAATAAAATGATGGTTTGAGTAAGTAATACCGGAAGCATATTGCGAAAGGCCTGCGGTAACACCACATAACGCATGGATTGTCCATAGGTAAAACCTAAAGCGTAGCCTGCATTGACTTGCCCTTTTGAAATAGACTGAATACCCGAACGTACAATTTCCGAGAAAAACGCAGCTTCAAAAATGGCAAAAGTCACAACGCTGGAAAATAATGGCCCCCAATACGTATCTGATTGAAACTCAAATATCTTTGGCAACAAGAAATAAAAAATAAAAATAACCTGAATTAATGGGATACCACGGAATAAATCTACATAGAACTTGGCAAAGTTACTTGCAAGGGCGTTGTTGGATAAACGCATCATTGCCAAAGGAGTTCCAATGAGGATGCCCCCCATCATTGCAAGCACGGTTACGGTAAGTGTAAAAATAAATCCTTCTTTTAATGCCGCAATAACATCAGGATTATGCAATAGAGAAAAATCCATAATTATTTTCCTCCCGAGCCTAAACCTGGTACAGCCATGCGTTTTTCAATCCATGCCATTATAAATTTAATGGTGTATGTAATGATTAAATAGACAGGTGTAGACAGAATAAGAATGATAATGTCCTGTGAAGTCTCTTCACGCATGGTTTTGGTATAAGCAAAGAAATTTAAAACACTTAAGGCATATAAAACTGCCGAGTTTTTAAAGACGTTCATTGCTTCTGACGTAATCGTTGGCCATACCGTACGGTATGCAACTGGCAAAATCACATAACGATAACTTTGAGCGGTGGTAAATCCCATAGCCGATGCCGCAAACTTTTGACCACGAGAAACCGTGTTAATTCCGGCTCTGACATGCTCCGAAACACGCGCCGCAGTATAAAGACCCAAAGCAAAAACACCGATAACAGCGGGTTGTTGATTTAAAATGTTTTTCCACCATCCCCCTGCTACAACATCTCCACTTCCTGCACTTAAACTGTCCGGTAAGAACTCCGGAAAAACAAAAGCCCAGAAGAATAACTGTACAATTAATGGAATATTACGGAATATTTCGACATAGCAGTTGCCGATAAAAGCAAGTGGTTTATTGGGTAAAGTACGAATTACCCCGAGGAGAGAACCTAATAAAAATGCGATAAGAAAGGCTACAATGGCAGTCCAAACCATAGTAAAGACACCAGAACCTAACATTTGTAACCATGTGGGCGCCTCAGCATAGGCATTGTAGCTAGAACTACCAATAACCTTACAAACTGATTCTGCCCATGCGGCTTTATCGACACCATATTCATTAGACTCCGCACAGAATATAGTCCAGTTTAGTGAGCCGACTGACATGTTTGCCCCTTAAATTAATATCTTTAGAAAATAGACCACTTGTGCAAATGAATTTTTACACCTGCACAAGTAAATTTAGGACAAAAAGATCCAGTTAGATTCCTGCATCTGTTGGGTGAGCTTTGAGTTTTTTATAAGATGAACTTTGTTGCATGTTCAAATTAGTATTTTTCGGTGGAATTGGCGATAAGAACCATTTTTTATATAAAGCGTCCATTTGACCAGTTTTCCATAAGTTATTTACAGTACGGTCAGCAATTGCTTTAAATTTTGGATCATCTTTTGCAATCATAATGCCATAAGGTTCTGATGAAAGTACTGGACCAACAATTGCAAATGCTTTAGGTGTAGAAGACTTAGCAATTAAGCCTGCTAAAATATTATCATCCATTACAAATGCAGCAGCGCGTCCAGATGCCATCATGGCAAAAGAGTCAGCATGGTCTTTACCATAAATATTTTGTACATTAATTGCTTGGCCTTTTTCATTCATCTTAATGTACTTGTCAGATGTAGTACCTTGAGTAGTAACAACTGCTTTACCATTTAAGTCTGCCAAACTTTTAATACCAGAGTTTGCTTTAACAGCCATGCGTACTTCTGTTGCATAGTAGTTAGTTGAGAAACCTACTTGTTGCTGACGCTGTTTAGAATTTGTGGTGGTACCACATTCCATATCAATATTGCCCGCTAAAAGCTCAGGAATACGTGTTGATGAGGTTACTGCCTTGTATTCAACTTTTAAACCAGGCATTTTCAATTCTTTTTTAATATCATTTGCAAACTGGTTACAAATGTCGACTGCATAACCTACTGGTTTACCTGCAACAACATATGAAATCGGGTCAGACGATTCTCGGTGGCCAATAACGATTTTCCCAGTACTTTTAATTTTAGCTAATGTATCTGCTGCCTGAATTTGAGAAGTAGCACCAACCGTACAAAGCATAACTGTTGAAACAATGAGAGAGGTTGCAGAACGTTTCATAAGAACTCCTTGATGATCATTCCCTCTATTTGTCTACAGAATCATTCATATAGAGAAATAGAGTGATTTATTATTAAATTGCAATTATCGAGCCAACTTTTCCAAGTAGGACACGTCCATTTGCTTCACTTATTATTTATCTGTTTCGCAGAATTAATACCTTTAAAACTGCTCACATGTTTCTACTTTAATCTATGTTTTAATCTTCTGTCTATTATTAAGCTCATCTATTTACACTTAAATGTGGCAATTATTGATTACAATGTAAACACATGCACAATAAAGTGGCTTAAATTTTTCTAAAAACTGTTTTTAGCAAAAGTAACTTTTATCCCCAAAATAAAAGATCAAATTTATTAGTAGCTTATACTTAAGTTGAATAAACAGTAATAAATATTAAATTAAGCATCAAAATAATGTACATAAATGTTTTATTAAAAATCATTTATAAAATTGATAGTAATATTTTTTAAGTATCTTTAAAGTTAAAAAATAAAAAAGCCCCGATTTTATCGGAGCTTTTTAAAAACTAAAATTTAAATTCCTCGCCAATCAACGCGTGCATTACGTTCAGTTTGATATATTCTTAAAACGTACTGTCCAAGCGGCAAATCAAGTAAATATTTCTGACAATTACTCCAATCGGGCGATACTTCCCCATCTTCTTCCCTTTCCCATGGTGTACCTTTTATTTCTAATAAAGGTGCAAGCATAGAACATACTGAAATATCAGCGAGGCTTAAGCGGTCACCAACCATATAACGTGCTTGGTTTTCAATTAAATAGTGGTTTAACTCATTAATGAGTTCATCCATGCGTCCTTTTGACTGACTTACGAGCTCTTCTTCAAGCTTATAGTTCTTCTTGACTAGAGTCTTGAGAAACGGTTTTGATATTTTCTCAAACTGTCGTAAGTAGCCTTGTTCGCCCATCATAATCTCTAGAGCATGATCACCTTGAGCTAAAGTATGAGCAAGTGCCCAACGACGTACATGCACCCCAAGTTCATCTGCCAAACTATCAATTTTAAGAGTTTGCTGTCTAAGTTGTTCATCACGGCGTAAAAGTGCATGTTCCGGATAAGTATCATCCAGATAAAGCGCAATTTTAGTCGACTCAGCAATCCAGCGATGGTCATCTTTTAAAATCGGCAACAAATTTTGACCTGTTTTAAGTTGTGCAAAAGCACGGTGAAATCCAGGAATCAAATTATGTGCAACGTAATCAAGTTCTTTATGGTCTAACAACCAGCGAGCTTTTTCACAATAATGAGACAAAGGAAACTGATACAAAACCCGCATAAAATCTCCACGTTTATTTTTATTTGACTATTCGTACAAAAATCGTCTTCGGTAAGTAGATACTTTAGAAGCTATTTTTAATGAAAACAATGGATATTGTGCTCATTTTTCACTGACAGTTAGGTCTATATTTTTTATATCTTTTTTTACCGTACTTATAGCTCTTTTTCATATTAAAAACTTTTTAGTTATTCATTTTACAAATAAAAATTATAATTTATTGATTTTTAATATATTTCTATATCTATATTTATCTATTAAAAATCAAAAAAAGTGCTTTGCATTTTTATTCATAAGCTGAGCATAAGTCCTCGTTTAGTGGAAAAATATTTCTTTTGTAAGGTAATGACAGCAATACAAGGTGTCATTATGTCTAATTCTCTATTTAAAACGACGGCATACGTCCAAGTCATTCAAAATGATCAACAAGCAATTAATGCTGCTTATCAAGTGGCTGATTTTGCTTTAGAGGGTCGTAATACACGTGATCAACAACGCTTATTACCGCATGAGCAAATCGAAAGCTTTAGCCAAAAGGGTTTAGGCGGAATTCGCATTGCAAAAAAATATGGCGGCGCTTTTGTTTCCAATAAAACTTTGGCACAAGTTTTCCGTATTTTAAGTAAAGGTGATGCAAATGTTGGTCAGATTCCACAAAATCAGATTAGCCTGTTAAACCTGATTGAAATCATGGGTACAGAACAACAAAAACAATTTATCTTTTCAGAAATATTAGCCGGTAAACGTCTTGCCAACGGTGGTCCCGAACGAAATACCCATGACTCAAAAACCTTAAAAACTACTCTTACTATTGAAAACGGCAAATATATTTTAAACGGCGAAAAGTTTTATTCGACGGGAACAAGTTTTGCGCATTGGCTCGCAATTAAAGCGGTTCATCCTGAAGGCCATGTCGTTTTAGTGATTGTTAACCGAGATGCTCAAGGCATTGAAGTTATTAATGACTGGAATGGGTTTGGTCAACGTACTACAGCGAGTGGTACAGTTAAATTAAATCAAGTTGAAGTTAATCCTGAACTTATTTTTGATGAGCGATTATTAACACAAGTTCCAACCTATCGCGGTGCGTATTCGCAGTTATTACAAGTGGCAATTGATGTCGGTATTGCGGAAGCTGCTTTTGAAGATACTTTATCGACCATACACAAAGCGCGCCCAATTATTGATGCAAATGTTGAAAAAGCCAGCTTTGAACATTACACCCTACAAGAGGTGGGTAAGTTAAATATTTTACTCGACGCAGCAATTTTACTGCTTGATGAAGCTGCTGAATATTTAGATGAACTTGATCAACTTCAAACGGTGACTGACGAACAAGTAGCAAAAGCTTCAATTTTGGTCGCAGAAGCAAAAGTCTATGCCAATGATGCTGCCCTACAAATCTCTGAAAAACTACTAGAGCTAGGCGGTAGCCGCTCAAGCTTAAGCCAACATAATTTAGATCAACATTGGCGAAATGCCCGTGTACATACCTTACACGACCCTGTTCGCTGGAAATTACATGCCATTGGCAATTATTACCTTAATGGTCATTTCCCTGCCCGCCATGCCTGGATTTAAGGAGCAATTGTCATGACTTCATATCAATCGGTTCAAACCAAACAAACATCGGCATCTGGTCAAGCACATATTATTCAAAATGATGCGGAAGCTTTAGAAATTGCCAAACAATTTGCCGAACAATTTAAAAAAACCGCAGTTGAGCGAGACGCTAAGCGAATTTTACCGTATACCGAAATTGATGCATTGAGCCAGTCTGGGCTTTGGGCAATTACAGTGCCAAAGCAATATGGTGGTGCCGAAGTTTCAAGCCATACAGTTGCCAAAGTAATTGCGCTTTTAAGTGGTGCAGACGGTTCAATCGGACAAATTCCACAAAACCACTTCTATGCATTAGAAGTGTTACGCAATACAGGTACAGAAACTCAGAAACAACGTTTATACGGCGAAGTGTTAAATGGCACCCGCTTTGGTAATGCTCTGGCTGAGTTTAAAACTAAAACTTCAACCCATAAACAAACTAACATTCGTCCGCATGAAAATGGCTATCTTATTCAGGGTGAAAAGTTTTACTGCACAGGAAGTCTATTTGCTCACCGTATTCCTACCTTAGTTTTAGACGATGCAGGGCGTGAGTATCTGGCATTTGTAAAAAGTGGTTCACAAGGTTTAAAACTTGTAGATGACTGGTCTGGCTTTGGGCAAAAAACCACAGGCAGCGGTACAGTTAAATTTGATCAAGTTTTTGTCGATGCAGATGATGTTATTCCTTTTGATACTGCATTTTTACAGCCAACCTTAGTTGGTCCTTTTGCCCAAATCATGCATGCATCTATTGAGGTAGGCATTGCACGTGCAGCCTTTGAAGAAAGCTTGCAAAGAGTGCATCAAGCTCGCCCATGGATTGATTCAAATGTAGAAACAGCCAACCAAGATCCTTTAACGATTTATGAATTAGGACGCATTGCGGTAGATGTACGAGCTAGTGAAGTCCTATTAAAACAGGCAGCTCAATCAATTGATGCCGCAAAAATTGAAACCACACCTGAAAGCATTGCTAAAGCATCCATCGATGTTGCAAAAGTGCGTGCTCATAGTAGCGATATCGCACTCAAAGCATCGTCTAAGCTGATTGAACTTGCTGGTAGCCGCGGTAGTCAGTCTCAAGATGGCCTAGACCGTTTCTGGCGTAATGCGCGAGTACATACCTTACATGATGCCGCACGATGGAAATATTACTTTATTGGGAACTACGTTCTTAACGGTGTTCTACCACCTCGTCGGGGGACATTGTAATGGCAGATTTCAAAGCGAAAGAGATTTTATTAAACGCCTTTGATATGAACTGCGTTGGTCATATTAATCATGGCTTATGGACACATCCACGTGATGAATCACATCGTTTTAACGAATTGAGCTATTGGACAGAACAGGCCAAAACTTTAGAAAATGGTTTATTTGATGGTTTGTTTATCGCTGATATTACAGGTGTGTACGACGTCTATCAAAACGGTATAGATCTGACTTTAAAAGAGTCCATTCAGCTTCCGAGCCATGACCCGTCTACACTCATTTCAGCAATGGCGGCAGTCACTCAAAACTTAAGTTTTGGGGTCACTGTGAACTTAAGCTATGAGCATCCATATCAATTTGCTCGCCGCTTTGCGAGTCTCGACCATTTAACTCAAGGTCGTATTGGCTGGAATATTGTTACAGGTTATCTAGATAGTGCCGAACGCTTAATTGGTCAAAAGGGTTTAAAAGACCACGATGCCCGCTATGAGCAAGCAGAAGAGTTTTTAGAACTTTGCTACAAATATTGGGAAGGTTCTTGGGAAAACGACGCAGTTAAAAAAGATAAAGCACGGCGTGTTTTTACAGATCCATCTAAGGTGCATACCATTCACCACCATGGAAAGTATTACCAGAGTGAAGGCGTGTTTCAGGTATCTCCTTCTGTACAACGCACTCCAACCCTATTTCAAGCAGGTGCTTCACCTAAAGGTATGCAGTTTGCAACACGTCATGCTGAATGTGTATTTATTGGCGGTGACAAACCCGAAAAGATACGCGAACAAGTGAAAAAGATTCGTACTCTTGCCGAACAGCAAGGACGCTCAGCGAACGATATTAAAGTGTTTGTCGGCATAACTGTTGTTGTGGCCGAAACACATGATCTGGCTGTACAAAAACTTAATGAATATCGTCAGTATGCGAGCCCTGAAGCAGGCTTAGCGCATTATGCGAGTTCAACAGGCATTGACTTAAGTAAGTTTGCTGACGATGAAGCGATTCCTTACCAAAAAAGTAACAGCATTGTTTCGATTACCGAAAAGTTTAAAGAACAGCAAATCACAAAAAATGACTTAAAAGCTCAGCATGTTTTAGGTGGTCGTTACCCTCTCATCGTAGGTAGTGGCGAAGAGGTTGCTGAATACTTAATTCATCTTTTAGATGAGACTGATATTGATGGCTTTAATTTGACACGTACTGTTGCACCTGAGTCTCACCATGACTTTATTCGCTTGGTCATTCCAGAGCTACAACAACGTGGTCGCTATAAAACTGCATATAAAACGGGTTCACTACGGAACAAAATTTTTAATCGGGGTGATCACTTACCAGAACAGCACCCTGTTCAAGCGTTCCGATGTAGTCCCTATAACAACAGCAAAAACTTAACAAAAATTGAAGAAATAACCGCTTAAATTTGGAGATAGACATGGCTCAAACAGCCTCTAAAAAATGGCTAGGCATAGGCTTGGTTGTTGTAGTCCTTTTTGTTGCTTTGTTCTTATGGAATAAACATCGTCAAAGTGGCTCAAATGAACTTGTGATTGGCATTAGTCCACCATTTGCAAAACCTTTACAAGCTGCTGCCGATGAAGCAAAGAAACAAGGTTTAAATGTAAAACTGGTCGAATTTTCTGACTGGAATACCCCAAACATTACCTTAAATCATGGGGATATTGATGCGAACTTTTTCCAGCATCAACCCTTCTTAGATAATGCAATTAAAGAAACTGGCTTTAAGTTAAAGGCATTTGCAGTAGGTGCAGCCTCACATGTGGGACTGTATTCAAAGAAATATAAAAGTCTTGATGAATTGCCACAAAACGCACGCGTAGTCATTCCAAATGATCCGGTGAACCAAGGCCGTGCCCTACTTCTTTTACAACAAGCTAAGTTAATTACGCTTAAAGATTCAAATAATCACTTATCTGCACTCAAAGATGTTGTTTCAAACCCTAAAAATTTGCAATTTATTGAGGTTGAAGGACCACAGACTGCTCGTGCAATTGATGATGTTGACTTGGCTTTTGGCTATCCACATTACTTGCGCTTAGCAAAAACAGCTGACCCTAATAGTGCGCTTTTACTGGATGACAATACCAATAAACGTTATGCCATTTTGTTTGTAGTGCGTGATGACTATCAGGACAAGGGCGACAAATTAAAGAAATTTGTTGAGATCTATCAAAACTCGCCAAAAGTTAAAGCTGTGTTAGACGCTGAAATTGGGCCAAAACTTTGGTTCCCTGGCTGGAAGTAATAACGGAAAGATTATGGCGATTCAGTTCAAACAGCATAAGCCTTGGTTACTCGGAATTACGATTTTAATCGTAGTTCTGGGCCTTGTCGGTTACCGTTATATTAAAAATAAACAAGCCGATGATGTTTTAACGATTGGCATTAGCCCGCCTTATGCTGAGCTATTACAAAGCGTTGCCAATGAAGTAGAAAAGCAAGGCGTTCATGTCAAACTCGTTGAATTTTCTGATTGGCGAGCACCCAATGTTGCCGTACAAAACGGCGATATTGATGCAAACTTTTTCCAGCAAAGCGTATTTCTACGTAATGCTGTTAAAGAAACGGGTTATGACTTACATGCATTTGGTGTGGGTTCAGGAAGTCATGTGGGTTTATATTCAAAAAAATATAAATCACTTGAAGATTTACCTTTAAATGCACGTGTTGCTATTCCAAATGATCCGGTTAATTTAGCCCGTGCTTTAATTTTATTGCACCGTGCAGGTTTAATTCAGCTTAAAGATATAAATAATGAACTTTCAACCACTCAAGACATTATAGCTAATCCTAAACAGCTGAGCTTTGTTGAAGTTGAAGGCCCACAGACAGCACATGCCTATAACGATGTCGATTTAATTTTCGGCTTCCCCCACTACTTAAAAATGGCAAAGGTAACTGACCCACATAGCGCATTATTTTTAGATCCAATCGATAAAAAATATGCAATTTTGTTTGTGACTCGTCGCGATTACGAAGACAAAAACCAAAAACTTGCAACCTTTGTTAAAGCATTCCAGAACTCAAAACAAGCACAAGATATTCTGGATAAAGACTTTGGTAAAGGTATGTGGTTTCAAGGCTGGAAATAAGGAGAATGACGATGGTGAGTTTTGGATCACAAGTTGATTTTTCTCTACCCCATATCAAAATTCGTGGTTTAAATAAGTTTTACCAATCTCAAGGTCAAAAACTGCATGCATTAAAAGAGATTAACCTTGATATCCCACAAGGTAAGATTTTAGGCATTATTGGTAAAAGTGGTGCAGGAAAATCTTCCTTACTTCGTACATTAAACGGTTTAGAACAAGTAAATACTGGCAGCATTCATATTCATCAACAAAACATTGCTGAATTGAGCCATTCCGAGCTTATTCAAACCCGTCAACGAATTGGAATGATTTTTCAACATTTCAATTTAATGTCGGCAAAAACAGTTTGGGAAAACGTGGCATTGCCCTTAAAAGTTTCCAATTACAACAAAGCAGATATTGACCAACGCGTAAATGAGGTTCTAGCTCTCGTAGGTCTTGCAGATAAATCTAACTATTATCCATCACAACTTTCTGGCGGACAAAAGCAACGTGTTGGTATTGCACGCGCACTTGTTCACCACCCAGAAATTTTACTGTGTGACGAGGCAACCTCGGCACTTGATCCTGAAAGTACTGCCACTATTTTGGCTTTACTTAAAAAGATTAATCAGGAACTTGGTCTCACCATTGTATTAATTACTCATGAAATGCAAGTGATTCGAGAAATTTGTGATCAAGTCGTGGTGATTGACCAAGGTGAGATTGTAGAGGCTGGGCAAGTTTGGTCGGTATTTTCACGACCAGAGCAACAAATTACTCAAGAACTATTAAACCTTGAGCAGATCACTCTGCCTTTTAAAATCAGCCGTCTACCCGATGAAGATTCGACTCATATTATTGTAAAACTGAAATATGAGGCTGAAGCACATCAGGTTTCAGATATTCAAGAACTACTTGCCAGATTCAAAGCACCAGTCAATTTATATCAAAGTCAGGTCGATACCATTCAAGGGCACATTATTGGCTCACTTTTAGTTGGTATTCCTAACGTAGAAATTGATCTTTCATCTATACAACAAGATGCATTAACAGCAATCGCACAATTTGAGGTACTTGGCTATGCAAGACCAGCTCATTGATTTATTAATTACTGGAACTGTAGATACCTTGCTCATGGTAGGCGCATCTGCGTTCATTGCCTTTTTAATTGGCTTACCTATCGCTGTTATTTTAGTCAGCACTTCTGAACATGGCATTCACCCATCACAAAAGATTAATCAGGCTTTGGGGTGGGTCATCAATATCACTCGCTCAGTACCTTTTCTTATTTTAATGGTAGCACTTATTCCACTGACTCGCTGGATTGTCGGCACGAGTTACGGCGTATGGGCGGCTGTTGTTCCCTTAACGATTGCGGCCATTCCGTTTTTTGCCCGTATTGCAGAAGTCAGCTTACGTGAAGTCGATCAAGGCTTAATTGAAGCTGCACAAGCCATGGGTTGTAACCGCAAACAAATTATCTGGCACGTACTTTTACCAGAGGCTTTGCCAGGTATTGTGGCAGGCTTTACAGTGACTATAGTGACAATGATTAATTCATCTGCGATTGCTGGTGCTATTGGTGCAGGTGGCTTAGGAGACATTGCTTATCGATATGGTTATCAACGTTTTGATATGCAAATTATGTTGGCCGTTATTTTAGTATTGATTGTTTTAGTCATGTTAGTACAAGCGACTGGTGATGCATTAGCCCAGCAACTCGATAAACGTAAAGTTTAAACACAACAGAACCCTGCTCTAGCCATGACTTTGTCATGGCTTTCATGTAAAATCAGCCACAATTTTTAATTTACACATTTGTGAGTGGTTTTCATGGGTTTTAATTGCGGTATTGTTGGTCTGCCAAATGTAGGGAAATCTACCCTTTTCAATGCATTAACTAAAGCAGCGATTGCAGCGGAAAACTTCCCGTTCTGTACCATTGAGCCAAACACAGGTATTGTTCCTGTTCCAGATCCACGTTTAGATAAACTTGCTGCGATTGTTAACCCTCAGCGTGTTTTACCGACCACTATGGAATTTGTGGACATTGCAGGTCTTGTTGCTGGTGCATCAAAAGGTGAAGGTTTGGGTAACCAGTTCCTTGCTAACATTCGTGAAACTGATGCAATCGCTCATGTGGTACGTTGTTTCGAAGACGAAAACGTGATTCACGTTAATGGTAAAATTGATCCATTAGACGACATTGCAACAATTAATACTGAACTTGCACTTGCAGACCTTGAGACTGTTGCTAAAGCAATTTTACGTTTAACTAAAGTTGCTAAAGGCGGTGACAAAGAAGCTGTAGCAACTAAAGCAGTTTTAGAGAAAATCCAACCATTACTTGACGAAGGTAAACCAGCTCGCGCGGCTGATTTGTCTGATGACGAACGCAAATTAATTCGTGGTTTTGGTTTAATGACTTTGAAACCAACCATGTACATTGCAAACGTTGCAGAAGACGGTTTTGAAAACAATCCACATTTAGAAGCTGTTAAAAAACTTGCTGCTGAAGAAAATGCGATTGTTGTGCCGCTTTGCAACCAAATCGAAGCTGAAATTTCATTATTAGAAGATGAAGATCGTGCTGAGTTCCTAGAAGCAATGGGCATGGAAGAACCGGGCTTAAACGTAGTTATTCGTGCAGGCTATAAACTTTTAGGTTTACAAACTTATTTCACTGCTGGTGTACAAGAAGTTCGTGCATGGACAGTAAAAGTTGGTGCAACGGCTCCTCAAGCAGCTGGTGTTATTCATACTGATTTCGAAAAAGGCTTTATCCGTGCTGAAGTTGTTGCATATGATGACTTCGTACAATACAACGGTGAAAACGGCGCTAAAGAAGCAGGTAAATGGCGTTTAGAAGGTAAAACTTACGTTGTTCAAGACGGCGATGTAATGCATTTCCGTTTTAACGTTTAAGTTAAAGCTTAAAAAAAAGCCCCACTAGATTGGGGCTTTTTTATATTTAATGGCTTAAATCCATTGTCTCTCGTTTACTACGCGCCTCGTGTAAAATTCGCTCATGCAAAGGCTTTCTAAAGCCTAACATAAATATAAATTCAGCCAATACAAATAGTGGTCCAATTGCAAGACCTATTACATCATCAACAAAAGCAGGTTTTTTCTTTTCAAAATAATGCCCCACAAACTGAAAAGCCCATCCCACCACAAAGAAACCAATACTTGCAGCCAACCATTGTCCTAAAGAAAGTTCGGCAATTTGGCTCGCCAATGGATACACAGCCACCAATATCATGAGCATGATTAAGCCAAAAACTTTATCTAGAAATAAATAATAGATTGTACTGAATGCAATCAGTACCATAGCTAAAGTAACTTTAAAATTACCAATATCGATTCCTGCCCTCGCTGTTAAACATAAAATTGAAAACACGATGAGTGGAATGCCTATAAAATGCGTCAAAATATTTTGATGATTTAAATGATAAGCCGCATATTGGCTCAGTTTCTGCTCCAGATTTGACATGAGTTATTCCCTATTCACCTAACTATAGTCATACTGTACAAATAAGGAAAATTTAAAGTTGTCAGCTATTTGACAAAGTAATGAATTTTTTCATGGATGACCGAATATTGGACCTAATTTATATTAACCGATTAAAAGAAAACACATGGTTTAGTGTGCTTCCGGAAGCATTCCAAAAGTTTATTTTAGAACATGGCAAGCAAATTACTTTTGAGAAAAATAGCTACGTTTTCCATGCTCAAGATGAGTTTGATGGTATTTATACCGTCCTTGAAGGCTCAATTAGCTTGGGTTATGTCGATGTAAATGGTAATGAAGCACTTTCTGCAATTGCTGAGCCGATTATGTGGTTCGGTGAAATATCTTTAATTGATCATGAGCCACGGTCACACGACGCGATTGCTTTGAAAAAAAGTATAGTTCTGCATATTCCCGCAAAACCATTAAATGAGCTACTGAAAGAACATCCATATTATTGGTATTATTTTGCACGTTTAACCAGCCAAAAACTCAGGTACGTTTTCTTAGAACAAATTGCGATACAAACACGCAGTATTTCTCAAAGGCTTGCACAACGTCTTCTGTTCATTTTAGAAGGATACGGTAACCATATTCTTATTCAAGATCATCAAATACAGATTTCTCAAGAGCAATTAGCCAACATGCTAACTACATCTAGGCAGACGATCAACCATGAATTGAGCCTACTTGAAAAACAAAATATTATTAAAATTGCTTTTAGAAAAATTGAGATTTTAGATATTGAGAAATTAAAAGTAATTGCTCAAGTTCATTCATAATTGTACCAAGTGCCGCTATATAATAAAAACTTAAAATTAAATTAAAAAATTAGATAACACTGCAAATCAAAACATTGTTCAAACTCTATTTCCACAAAATAAATGTTTTAAAGCAGAATTTTTCATCTTACACTCAAGCTGAGCAATAATACTCAACAAGGCGCTGATTAACATGAAAAAATTATCAACAATTCTTACAGCAGGCGTATTGGCTATGTTAAGTGTTTCGGCATTTGCATGTCCAAAAGGAACTCAACTACAAGGCGGTACTGGACCAAATCACAAAGGTGGAAAATGTGTAGCGGTACATGGAAAAGCTACAGCTCAAAAAGCAAAGAAAGAGGCAACAAAAACTAAACAGGAAGTTAAAAAAGACTTAACCATGCAAAAGCATGATGCAATGACCAGTGCGACTCATGCACAACATGAATCACATCAAATGACTCACCAAATGAAGCAAGATGCTGTAAAAACTGCCAACACAGCTAAAGCTGCAACAAAACCGTAATTATCATTCACCCATTATCGTTTAAAGCAAAAAAGCGAGATTGATCGTCTCGCTTTTTTATATGTGTAGGCTTTATTTAGGAGATGTGTTTCCTAAATTCGGATTTTCAATCGCTTCCTTACACTGTTGTTTATCGCGCTCATAATCTGCCTGTTTTTGAGCAACCGAACTATTATTTTCAAGCGTTTCGCGCGCCCATACATCTAGACTCGTTAAAGCTTTACGGCAAAGCGCATATTTTCCTTCAGTGACCGAATCTGTCATTTTTACATTAATACGCCAGTCTGTACTGAGCTGACGTAGTGGTTTACGAACATTATCATTAATTTGACTGAGCTGTTTTTCATAGACTAAATGATCAACAGTATTGATTAATGTCCATGCCTTTTTTGCATAAACTGTCGCATCATTCGTTAGTTTCGGCGCTGGTTTAATTTCTACTTTTTTATCTGAGCTCTGATTGCCATTATCACAACCTTGCAATATAAATACGCTCGCACTCAAGATGGCGATATAAACTAAACGAGTCTTTGATTTGAACATATCAAACTGCCGAATTAAACATTTCGGCACTATGCTATTAAATTCGGCTACAATACTCAATCTTTCAAGTTTTTATAATTGGTTTACTGCCAAGGTGTATTGTGTCAAATCAACAACAGATGGCTGCTCAAACAGCAACTTTTTGGCAAGGTGCCAAAGATAGTCAAGCCATCGTTCTCACCTACTTACCAGTTTCTTTTGCCTTTGGCGTTTCTGCATCTCAATTTGGTTTTAGCCCATGGGAAGCATTTTTTCTTTCTTGTTCCATGTATGCAGGTGCAAGCCAATTTTTAGTGGTCGCACTTTTAGCAAGCGATTCTTCTATATGGTTAACCGCCTTAACAGTCATTGCACTTGATATACGACATGTACTTTATGGGCCTGCTCTTTATAATTTAATTCCCACTAAATTAAATTTAAAGAAGACAGCCGTTTGGGCTTGGGGTTTAACGGACGAAGTTTTTGCCAGTGGTATGATCCAACTTTCACAGCGCAGACAACAATGGTCCGAGTCTTGGATGTTGGGCTTAAGTCTATTTAGCTGGATGTCTTGGGCAAGTGGTTCATTATTAGGCGGGTTATTTGCAGATCAAGTCGCACACCTTCCAAAGTTTTTACAAGCAGCTTTAGATTTCTTATTACCTGCTTTATTTTTAAGTTTTTTATTAGCGGCATTTGAACGAAAGCATAGCCTTGTAGTTGCTGTATCGTTAGTGGTTTCAGCTTTGGCATGTTATTGGATTAACTTATCAGCGGCTATCTTTATTGGCATTCTTTCAGGCATTTTAGCAGGTCTATTTAAATATTATGTGCTGAAACAATTTGATGAGGTTGAAGCTTAATATGAACCTAGAAATTATTTTGGTCGGCATCATTGTGGGTATTGCTAATTTTGCTTCACGCTTCGGACCATTTTTCGTAATACAAAAACTACAGGGCAACCAACAAAGACGCGGCTCAATCTGGTTAAAAATCGCTTTAGGAAGTATTGGTATATCTGCAATTAGCGCCATGCTTGTGGTTGCAACTCTTCCACCTTTACTTGAAACCCCAAATAAGAGTTTAGCAATGCTTATCGGTTTTATGGTTCTAGCTGGTCTTTATTTTAAATTTAAGAAAATTGTTCCTGCCACCTTAACAGCCGCAATCGTTTATGGCCTTATCTATACTTATTTACCTTTATAAATAGATAAACTGATCAACCTTATATAATATATAAATGCTAGAAGTGATTAAGAATAATAACTTCTAGCATAAAAACTTATTTTTGAAATTTATTAGAAGATAAATCCATCTAGCGATTAGAGATAAAAATGTCACAAGTTAAAATTTATGCAAATGAACGAACCATTATTCAGTATCGCGAACTGCTCTCTCATGCGATCCATCAAGCACTTATTGAAGAATTGAAGTATCCCGTCGAGAAAAGATTTCAACGCTTCATTAGTCTTAAACCTGAGAATTTTATTTATCCATCTGACAGAAGCCAGCATTACATTATCATCGAACTTTCAATGTTTGCAGGCCGCAGTCCAGCCACTAAAAAGCAACTTATTCAAACCTTATTTCGCAATATTGAAGAGCAATGCAAAATTGCACCTCATGACATTGAAATTACCATTTTTGAAACACCTAAGGAAAATTGGGGCATCCGTGGTAAAAATGCAGATGAATTGCTTTTAAACTATCAGGTTAATATCTAAAAACTACATTTTTAATTGTCCGACAAAATTACTTTTTTTATGCATGATAAGGCTTAACTCCACCCTAAGTTCTGCTATGCTTAAAAAAATAATTTTGTCAGGATGATTCGCATGAGCGTGACACTCGGTACCCCACTTCAATCTTCTGCATTTAAAGTTTTATTGTTAGGTTCAGGAGAGCTTGGCAAAGAAGTTGTAATTTCCTTACAACGCCTTGGTGTAGAAGTACATGCAGCCGACCGTTATGATCATGCTCCAGCTATGCAAGTAGCACATTTTTCTTATGTGTTAAACATGGCAGATCCAGCCCAATTAAAACAACTCATTGAAAAAGTTAAACCAAATTTAATTGTTCCAGAAATTGAAGCGATTGCGACAGAAGTTTTACTGGAAATTGAAGCAAATAAAACTGCAACAGTCATCCCATCTGCTAAAGCTGTAAACCTGACCATGAACCGTGAAGGTATTCGCCGTCTTGCGGCTGAAGAACTTGGCCTACCTACTTCTGCTTATCGTTTTGCTGATACGCTCGAAAGCTTCCGCGCTGCTTGTGATGACATTGGTTATCCAAACTTTGTAAAACCGGTCATGTCTTCTTCTGGTAAAGGACAGTCTCGTGTAAAAAGTTTCGATGAAGTCGATGCTGCATGGGAATATGCAATGCAAGGTGGCCGTGTTAACCAAGGCACTGTTATTATCGAGTCTCAAATTGATTTTGACTTTGAAATTACACTCCTTACCGTTCGCGCTAAAAACCCTGAAACAGGTGAAATTGAAACTCATTACTGTGACCCAATTGGTCACCGCCAAGATGCCGGTGATTATGTAGAAAGCTGGCAACCTCAACCAATGACTCCTGCAGCACTCGAGGAAGCCAAACGCATTGCAAATAAAGTGACTACAGCACTTGGTGGCTGTGGTATTTTTGGTGTAGAACTGTTTATTAAAGGCGACAAGGTTTGGTTTAGTGAGGTTTCACCTCGTCCACATGATACAGGCCTCGTCACTTTAGCATCTCAATTTCAAAGTGAATTTGAATTACATGCACGTGCAATTTTAGGCTTACCTGTAAATACAGCACGTCACAGTGTTGCCGCAAGTGCGGTAATTTATGCTGGAGTTGATGCTAACAATTTAAGTTATAGCAATCTGAATGTGGCTTTAGCTCATCCAGATACCGACTTACGTTTGTTTGGTAAACCGGAAGGTTTCAAACGTCGTCGTATGGGTGTGGCAACTGCTCGCGCTGAAAATACTGATCTTGCCCGTACTTTAGCGAAAGAAACCGCTGATCAAGTAAGCGTTCAAACTAACTCTTAATTTTTACTTATTGGTAGACCCATTTTCATGATCAATACATCGCCATTGCTGAACTATGTCTCAAGTCATCATGATATTAAAGCCATTAATCAGTGGCGAACGGATGTAGAAAAGCAATTGCAAGATTCATATGAAAATGGGCAATCTATTCGAGAAATCATTAAAGCCCGTTCAGACTTAGTAGATGAAGCGCTCGTCTTTTTATGGAAACATGCAGAACTTGACCAGTCAAAACTAGGTCTTTTTGCAGTAGGTGGTTACGGGCGCCGTGAAATGCTGCCCTATTCTGATGTAGATATCATGATTTTGTCTGAAGATGAAATCAGTGAAGAAAATGAAAAGCGCATCTCCACATTTATTTCCTCTTTATGGGATGTAGGAAATTTCAAACCAGGTATTAGTGTTCGCACCATTCAAAGCTGTGTTGAACAAGCCGCTACCGATTTAACTGTTGCCACCACCTTAATTGAAGCGCGTTTAATCACGGGCAATACACAACTTGCGAAATGGCCTCGCCGTATTGTTTCACAGACATGGACAGACAAAACATTTTATGACGCAAAAATGGCCGAACAAGCCAAGCGTTACCACCAACACAACAATACTGAAAGTAATTTAGAACCTGACATTAAAAATGCACCGGGCGGTATTCGTGACATTAATCAAATTGGTTGGATTGCCAAACGCCACTTCCGAGTGAACCGTATCTATGACTTAGTGCATTTAGGTTTCATTTCAGAGTTTGAATTGGCTGTTTTAGAAGAAGCTGAAAGCTTTCTTTGGGAAATTCGACATCATTTACACCGTTTAGCCAAACGTGATGAAAACCGTTTACTCTTTGACCATCAAAGAGAAATTGCTGCTAAATTTGGTTATGTTCGTCAAGAAGGCCAACCTGTAAATTACGGCGTTGAGCAATTCATGAAACGCTACTACCGTACGGCGCAGCAGGTTTCAACACTCAATGAAATGTTACTGGCGTATTTTAGTGAGTCAGTCATTACTCCTCGACTCCCCAACTATGAACGCAAAATTGAAGTTGTTAACGATCACTTTAAGATTGTCGACAATAAACTTGCAGTACAACATCATAAAATTTTTGCAGAGCATCCGAGCGCGATCTTAGAGTTATTCTATATTTTAGCGAATCGACCAGATATTGAAGGTATTCGCGCTCGGACTCTACGCTTACTTATTCTTGCTGCGAAACGAATCAACCAAAGTTATCGCGATAACCCAGAGCATCAAGCACTGTTTATGTCGATTATTCGCTCACCATATCGTTTATACGATACCTTGGTTGCGATGAAACGTTATGGTGTTTTAGGAAACTATATTCCTGCTTTTGGCCAAATTATGGGCCTTATGCAATATGACCTATTTCATATCTATACGGTTGATGCTCACACCTTATTATTGCTGCGTAATTTAAATCGTTTTAGAGAACCTGAATTTGCCAAAGAATTCCCTGTGGTAAGTTCGGTTTTCCAACGTCTTGCTCGTCAAGATATTGTCTTTATTGCTGCTTTATTCCACGACATTGCAAAAGGCCGTGGTGGTGACCATAGTGAACTTGGCGCAGAAGACGCGATTGAGTTTGGACGTGCACATGGCTTTACTGAGCGTGAATGCAAATTAATTGCATGGCTTATTCAAAACCATTTGCTCATGTCACTTACAGCTCAGAAAAAAGATATTTCTGATCCTGACGTCGTGAAAGATTTTGCAGAAAAACTTGGCGACATGGAGCATCTTGATTATCTCTATACTTTAACAGTTGCAGATATTAACGCCACAAATCCAAAACTTTGGAACACATGGCGCGCATCGCTTATGCGTCAACTTTATACGCATGCCCGTGATGTAATCCGTACAGGTTTAGGTCGTCCTGTTGACTACCAAATGTTAATTGAAGACACCAAATTTGCAGCAAGTGAATTACTGGTAAATAACTTTGCATTGGCTGATGTCGAAAAAGTATGGCAAGAACTTGGTGATGAATACTTCATTAAAGAGTCGGCAGATGAAATTGCATGGCATACACAAGCAATTTTAAAACATGGTGATAATCCAGAGCCATTAGTCCTCTTGCGTGCTCACCGTAAAGCAGCTCAAGATGCGGTGCAAATCTTTATTTATACACGTGACCAACCTAACCTGTTTGCTACTACTGTTGCTGTTTTAGACCGAATGAACCTAGACGTTCAGGATGCAAAAATTATCACGGCCAGTACAGCATTTAGCTTAGACACTTATGTTGTACTCGATCGTTTCGGCACATTGCTTACCGACCCAGAACGTGAAGAAACCGTTAAAAATGCATTAGTGAAGGCGCTTAGCCAACCAGACCAATACCCGGGACTCATGCAACGTCGTATTCCACGTCAATTACGTCACTTCGATATTGAAAATACAGTCGACGTAACATTAAATGAAGCCTTACAGCAAAATATGGTCGAAATTTCAACACTCGATCACCCTGGCCTACTTGCACGCGTGGGTGGTTTATTTATGATGCAAGGTTTAGACATCCATTCAGCCCGAATTGCAACTTTAGGTGAACGTGCCGAAGATATTTTCTTTGTCACCAAAAAAGATGGTAAACCGCTGAATAACGAAGAGGTCAAACTCTTCTCGGAAAAACTGAAAGCTGCATTAGATGAAGCATCTAATCAAATTTGTCAGCACTGAAACTCAACTACTTGGTAACTGTTTAATGAACTCTAGCTTGTCGTTATTACACCCGTATCCATTTGAAAAGTTAAACCAACTTTTTAAGGATATTACCCCAGCCAACCTCCCCTTGATTCCTTTATCAATTGGCGAACCGAAGCACCCAGCACCAGAGTTTGTTAAACAGGCTATTATTGATAACTTTAACCATCTATCCACTTATCCAAACAGCAAAGGCTTACCTGAGCTTCGCCAAAGCATTGCAGATTGGTTAACTAAGCGCTTTAAACTCAACAGTATTAGTGCTGAAAACCACATTTTACCTGTGTCTGGTACACGTGAAGGTATTTTCTCTTTTGTACAGGCATTAATTAATCGTGAAGATGCACCTTATGTGGTGATGCCAAACCCGTTTTATCAAATTTATGAAGGTGCTGCTTTACTTGCAGGTGCAAAGCCATACTTTATTAATTGCACAGAAGAAAATGGTTATTTAGGTGACTTTGACGCGGTACCAGCAGAAGTTTGGGAAAAGACAGCCCTTCTTTTTGTATGTACACCGGGTAACCCAACAGGTACTGTGCTTTCTAAAGAACAATTTAAAAAGCTGATTGCCTTATCTGATCAATATAATTTTGTTATTGCGTCTGATGAATGCTATTCAGAACTTTGGTTTGACCAAGCTCCTACGGGTTTATTAGAAGTATGTGCGGAACTTGGCCGTGATGACTACAAAAACTGTATCGTTTTTCATTCACTTTCAAAACGCTCAAATTTACCAGGTATGCGTTCAGGTTTTGTAGCGGGCGATGCTGCTTTATTAAAGCCATATTTGCAATACCGTACCTATCACGGCGCAGCAATGCCAGTACAACATCAGCTTGCCTCAATTGCAGCATGGAATGATGAAAGCCATGTTGAAGAAAACCGTAAGCAATATCGTGCAAAATTTGACTTATTTCAATCTGAGCTAGGTCATTTGCTTCCATTACAAAAACCAGATGCTGGTTTTTACTATTGGTTAAAAGTGGATAATGATGAAACTTTTGCCAAAATGCTGATGGAAAAAGCACATATTAAAGTCTTACCGGGCCGTTATTTATCTCGTGATACCGAACAAGGTAACCCTGGAGCTAACCATGTACGTATGGCGTTAGTGGCAGATTTAGCTCAATGTGAAGAAGTAGTTAAGCGTTTAAAAGCGATTTTGTAAGCCTCTTCTTAGCAGTTGTACAGCCTATTACTCAGGTTGTACAACTGGGCTATAACACTATTTATATGTAATCAAAAGCACAGCAAAAAGAATAAAAGCTACCGCAGAACAATAATATAAACCTGTTGCAGAGCGCTTAATTTTGACTAAGATTCGTTCATGGGCCAGCAGTTTAACCAATATGATATTCCAGATTAAAACCACACCGACCATCCATACACTCATAAGCAGTTTTTGAAATAAACTAAATTTATGTTGTATAAGCAGCATTAAGCTACTATAAAACATAATATTTTTTGGATTTAAAAGACTCGATTGCAAACCTAATACCAAGCTTTTAATTTTGTTGTGCTTATCTTCTGCTTGGTCACTTAAATTATTTACATCGGTTGAGAAATTTAGAGCTGTAGATCGGGCTGCATTAAAACAAAGAAAACTCAAATAAGCCAAATACAAAGCGCCAAGCCATTTAAATATTAAAAGTAAGATACTACTTAGATTTCCAAGCAACATAAAACTAAACAGGCATCCAGCCAGAATTAAAGCATTTCCCAAAGTGATTCCTAGAACAATACCATATGTATAACGGCGTCCTTTTTGTAGAAGACTAGTGAGAATAAGAAAGAAATCTGGACCCGGTGATAAGAGTGCTAAAAAATGAGTAAATGCAATAACTAAGAAAACTTCCATAACAGCTTCATCTGTAAAACAGTCTGGAAAATCTTAGAAATAGAGCTAAACAATTTCTTGTAAATTATTGCGCGGCTGCGAGCTGGAACTGCCGAGGAGTTACCCCTGTATGTGCTTTAAAAGCTTTATGGAAATGACTTTGATCACTAAAACCTAAATTTACAGCCAATTCGGCAAGTGGCACGCCTTGTTTGAGCTGCTCTCGAGCCTGATTAATCTTTAAGTTAATTTGAAATGCATGTGGTGTTAAACCTACATTTGCTTTGAATAAACGTATGATTGCATATCTGCTTAAACCTACTCGTTGAGCAAGTTCTTCTAAAGAAATAAAACCCTCTGAGGATGAAATCACATCGATCAGGTTTAAAAAGTCTTTATATAAATATTGAGGCTTTTGTATTTCTTCTAAAATAAAATGAGGTAATAACAAATGAATCAGGCAATGGAGAAGAGACTGCTCTTTTTCAAAAATTAATTTTTGCGCATCAAATAATGTCTCATTCATTTCAGTAAAAGCTTCATATAAAGATTCGTCTTTTATAATGAGCGGCTTATGCTGAGGTATATGTAAATCAAGACCTTGCTCTTGAAATTCTGAATACAGTTGATTTAACCATGCTAGATCTAAATGAAGCATCTGGTAACTCCATGCCTGATTTGGCATAGGATTACATGAATGCTCAACATGTGCGGGCACAATGACCAATGTACCCGCCGAGATCTTTTGTGCAGTGCCAAAAGAACTTTGAAAAACACTATTCCCCTCATCTATAGCACCAATTGAAAATGTTGGATGGCTATGAGACTTATAACATGTTCTGCCAAAACATGACCTTCGGGTTTCCACATAAGGCATTCGCCGATCTTGCCAAAACTCGAAAGTTTGAGGAATAGCGTTCATTGAACCCATTAACTCGCTAATGCTTTTTCAATATCAGCTTCCAATGCTTCAGGCTTGGTTGTTGGCGCATAACGATTTAAAACCGAACCATCTTTACCCACTAAAAACTTGGTAAAGTTCCATTTAATAGTACTGCTTCCTAAAATTCCTTTTGCTTCACGGGTTAAATATCTAAAGATCACATGAGCTTCAGGACCTTTTACATCTACTTTGGCAAACATAGGGAATTTCACTCCATAGTTACGCTGGCAGAATGTACCTATCTCTTTATTGCTTCCGGGATCTTGCCCACCAAACTGATTGCAGGGAAAACCTAAAACTTCTAAACCTTGGTCTTTATATTTTTCATAAAGTTTTTCGAGGCCCGCAAACTGTGGAGTAAAACCACATTTACTTGCAGTATTTACAATTAATAAAACTTTACCTTTGTAATCAGCGAATTGTTTAATATCTCCCTCTAACAATTCAGCTTCAAACTGATAAATGTTACTCATGGATAGGTTTCCTCATCATTTTTTTCTTGTGTTTTCAGTTGTAATGATGCCGAGTTCACACAGTAGCGCAAACCTGTCGGCTGTGGTCCATCTTCAAAAACATGCCCAAGATGAGCTTCGCAATCATGACAAACAATTTCCGTTCTGACCATACCATGCGTTAAATCTTCATGTTCATCAATAACGCTTCCATTCAGAGGGCGAAAGAAACTTGGCCAACCACAACCACTATCATATTTTGCATCTGACGAAAACAATTCCGCGCCACAACAACGACAAACATATGTGCCATGTTGCTTAGTATTCCAGTATTGCCCCGTAAATGCTGGTTCAGTGCCCTTTTGTCGCGTTATCCGATATTCTTCAGGTGATAACTCTCTTTGCCATTCTCGGTCTGTTTTATTAACTTTTCCCATGACCTGCACCTTTTATTCTGATGTAAACATAAATTGATAATCGTATTTTATATTTACGCCATTCATCAAAAAAACACTAGTCTCTGAACGTAAAATTTGTTGGATTTTAAACATCTAAGTAACAGAAAGCAAAAAGTAAGCAAAATACAAAAACAAAAGAAAGCAATTTTTTATTTTATTTCCTTTTAAGGAAGCAAAGATGGTGCTATTCTTGTGTGGCACGGTTGTATAGGACAAAACATGTCTCAGAAAAAAAGTGTGCTTTTCCAGCAACTATTACCAGTTATCAAACAGTATCAGCAATCGGGCTTTACCCATGAAAAAATTGTTGAATTACTTAAAGATCAACATGATCTGAATTTGGTAACAGTCAAAACATTTAAAAGTTATTTATACCGATATGCAAAAGTGAATCCAGCTATGTCTAAAAATACTGCTACTCTCCAATCCATGCCAACTTCCCGAGAAATTAAAAAATCATCGAAGCTTGAGCATGTTTGTTATGACATTCGCGGACCAGTATTACGAGCCGCCAATGAAATGGAAGAGCAAGGACATAAAATCATTAAGCTGAATATCGGCAACCCTGCCCCATTTGGTTTTGAAGCACCACAAGAAATTATTAATGACGTTGCTTTAAACCTACCAAATGCAATTGGTTATGTAGATTCAAAAGGTATTTTTCCGGCACGTAAAGCAATCTGCCAGTACTACCAGCAAAAAGGCATCTTAAATATGCACGTTAATGACGTGTATATCGGTAATGGTGTATCTGAACTCATTGTCATGGCTATGCAAGGCCTACTCGATGATGGTGATGAAATGCTCATTCCGATGCCGGACTATCCGCTTTGGACAGCTGCCGTTAACCTGTCGGGTGGTACAGCCATTCACTATAAGTGTGATGAAGAAAACAGTTGGTATCCTGATATTGCTGATATTGAAAGTAAAATTACTTCAAACACACGTGGTATTGTCATTATCAATCCGAACAACCCAACTGGTTCGGTATATCCACGTCATGTGCTTGAGCAAATTGTGGCACTTGCAAAGAAACATGACCTGATTTTATTTGCTGACGAAATTTACGACAAAATCGTTTACGATGGCATTGAGCATGTTGCTGTTGCTTCTTTAGCAGGCGACCAATTATGTATTTCTTTCAATGGGCTATCAAAAGCATATCGTATTGCTGGTTTCCGTTCAGGCTGGATGGCAATCACAGGCGATAAGAGCCGTGCAGCAGACTATATCGAAGGTCTGGATATGTTAGCTTCAATGCGTTTATGTGCAAACGTACAAGCTCAGTATGCAATTCAAACGGCGCTTGGTGGCTATCAGTCTATTAATGACTTGATCCGACCAGGTGGACGTTTATATGAACAGCGTAATATCGCATGGGAAATGTTAAATGAAATTCCTGGGGTAAGCTGTGTTAAACCAGAAGGCGCAATGTATTGTTTCCCGCGTCTTGATCCTAACATTTACCCAATCGAAGATGATGAAAAGTTAATGTTAGATTTACTTCGTGCTGAAAAAGTACTATTAGTTCAAGGAACAGGTTTTAACTGGCCAACACCAGACCATTTCCGTGTTGTTTTCTTACCGGCAGAAAACGAATTACGTGAAGCAATTGGTCGTTTAGGTCGTTTCTTGGCCAATCGCCGTTAAAAAAATGCATAATAAAAAAGGCATCTTAAATTAGGTGCTTTTTTTATTTTTACATCATTTAAATAATTATTTAAAAACTAATATCACCTATTTTAATCAGATCAATAAACCAAATTAATATACTGAATAATATAAACTTTTAAAAATAATATATAAGACTTATTTTCTCAAAAAATCTCATCCATATTTTTTTACCAAACGTTTAAATTACTATATTTATCCCCTATTCCTCCTTTTGTTATTATGCAAAAAATGCATAAGTTGATATTTTTTTGCATTTCACACTGCTTCAAAATCGAGCAACAATCCCTTCCCATAACAACATCACCATATTCGATTCGGTTAATACTGATGCAAATTTAGGAAGATGAAATCAGTTACAGGACCGAACTGAACTACAAGGAAAGCTTTCAATCATCGTTATCCCATCTAAAAGATGATTGAACCCAAAGGATAGAGGTTCCTATGAAGCAAAAGAAATTGCTCAAGTATATCGTGGTTGCTATTTTACTAGGAGTATTGACGGGTTGGATCTGTCATCACTTCTTTAATGAAGGCGAGCAACTGAAGCAAATCGCTTCTTATTTCAACATCGTCACAGATATCTTTTTACGTCTCATCAAAATGATTATTGCCCCATTGGTATTTGCTACAATTGTGTGCGGCATTGTTTCAATGGGCAAATCAACTTCAATTGGTAGCATCACACTCAAGTCAATGACTTGGTTTATTACCGCTTCGTTTGTCTCACTTGCCATCGGTATGGGTTTAGCAAACTTTTTCCAACCTGGCGCGGCGCTAGACCTATCATTACCAACAGCTCAACAACTTAGTAGTTCTTCTCTCCCGACAACTACTGGTTTTACCCTGCAATCATTCTTGAGTCACGTGTTCCCACGCAGCATTGCAGAAGCAATGGCGAACAATGATATTTTACAAGTACTTGTTTTCTCTATTTTCTTTGGTTCAGCTCTTGCTTTTGTAAATCAGGGCAAAGAAAAAGACTCAGTTATCATTCGCTTAACTGATGAACTCAGTAAAATCATGTTCCGCATTACTGACTACGTAATGATGTTCGCACCTTTTGCAGTATTTGCTGCAATCGCTTCAGCAATTACAGTACAAGGCTTAGGCTTAATTGTTGATTATGGCATTTTAATCGCAGAATTCTACTTCGGTCTGCTATTACTTTGGGTCATTTTGTTCTCTGTTGGCGCAATCGTACTTAAAAAAGATATCTTCCGTTTAGGTAAATTGATCCGTGAACCTGTAACACTTGCTTTTGCTACAGCTTCAAGTGAATCAGCCTATCCTAAAGTTATGGATGCTTTAAATAAGTTCGGCGTGCCTAAAAAAGTGACTAGCTTCGTTTTACCATTAGGTTATTCATTTAACCTTGATGGTTCAATGATGTACACCACATTTGCAGTACTCTTTATCGCTCAAGCTTACAATATTGATCTGAGCTTCACTCAACAAATCTTGATTTTGTTAACGCTTATGGTGACAAGTAAAGGTATTGCGGGTGTTTCAAGAGCTTCTATTGTAGTTATCTCGGCAACACTCACAATGTTCCATTTGCCTGAAGCCGGCATTCTATTATTGCTTGGTATTGATCAGTTCCTTGATATGGGCCGTACTGCAACAAACGTAGTAGGTAATAGTATTGCGACTGCAGTTGTTGCCAAACTTGAAGGCGATAAAGTAGCTGATACTGAAGAATTACCAGAGCCTGTATTAATTAAATCAACTCAAGAACAAACAATCGCTTAAGTTTCCTTTTTCTCCCACTCTCCCAACTTAAGAGCAATTTTATACGACCTTATAAAATTGCTCTTTTTTTCTTTCGAACTAAACAATAAAAAGTTATCAGTATTTCTATATTAAATAATAGGCCAAATTATGGATTTTAATTCCTATTAACTTTCTTAAAAGTAAACCTTAAAAACAGAATAAAAAACAAACATTCAAAAATTTATATACTTAGAAACATACACTAAATGATTATTTTTTAATTCAATTTATGATCGATTCATTATATTAAACAACTAAGATTATTATTTAATTCGAACATGAAAAATTTTATTTTATATTCTTAATAAATATAGTTTTAAAAATCAATTCAATAAATCCACCAAATGTTAAATAAAGGCCCAACCCAACCTATTATTTTTTAATTTTATAAAGACTAAAAAATCATTTGCGTGAATTATATTAAAAAGTAAATAAATTCAGATAAATTAGAAAAACTTAATAGATTTTTTATTTTTTTCATGATATTTATTAGCGCTGAATAAAAGCAATGTTTAAATGATTGTTGTCGAAACAAAATGATATTCAAGGATGCTTTTATTCAAACAAGTTACGGATATGTTTTACATGGTATGTATTTTGCTTAGGAAAAGCAGGCGTATTCGGCAAACTTTATACTTCGTCACTTCATAAGGATATTTTCGATGTTGACTAAAACTGTTAAATCTTTCGGTTTAGCGATGGGCTTATTAGCCTGCTCTCTCCCACTTTACGCAAAAAACAATGTTGTTGTTGTCGCTACTGGCGGTACCATTGCTGGTGCTGGCGCAAGCTCAGCAAATAGTGCAACTTATACAGCGGCAAAAGTTCCAGTTGATGCTTTAATCAATGCAGTTCCTCAAATTCAAGATTTGGCAAATGTATCTGGTATTCAAGCATTACAAGTAGCTTCGGAAAGTATTACTGACAAGGAATTATTACAAATTGCTCGTCAAGTAAATGAACTTGTTAAAAAGCCAACTGTAAATGGCGTTGTGATTACACACGGTACAGATACTTTAGAAGAAACAGCATTTTTCTTAAATCTTGTTGTTCATACTGATAAACCAATCGTACTTGTTGGCTCAATGCGCCCATCAACTGCTCTTTCAGCAGATGGTCCACTTAACCTTTATAGTGCTGTTGCATTGGCCGCTTCTGATGATGCAAAAAATAAAGGCGTTATGGTTCTCATGAACGACTCTATTTTTGCTGCTCGTGATGTAACTAAAGGCATTAACATTCATACAAATGCTTTTGTAAGCCAATGGGGTGCTTTGGGTACACTTGTTGAAGGCAAACCATATTGGTTTAGACAATCTGTTAAACGTCATACCAATGCTTCAGAATTTAATATTGAAAATATTAAAGGTGATGCTCTTCCGACAGTACAAATCGTTTATGGTTCTGACTCTATGCTTCCTGATGCTTATCAAGCATATGCAAAAGCTGGCGCTAAAGCGATTATTCATGCAGGTACAGGTAATGGTTCTGTAGCGAAATATATCGTTCCAACATTACAAAACCTTCATGACAAAAACGGTATTCAAATTATCCGCTCATCGCGCGTTCCACAAGGTTTTGTATTACGTGATGCAGAACAACCTGACTCTAAATATGGTTGGGTAGCAGCTCATGATTTGAATCCTCAAAAAGCGCGTCTTCTTGCAGCGTTGGCACTTACCAAAACCAACGATGCGAAAGAAATTCAACGCATGTTCTGGCAGTACTAAAATTTCTAACCAGCCCAAATCAATTTGGGCTGGTTCTTTTTATCCGCTTTAATTTTCTCTTTAAAAATAAAAGAACAACTTTGATCAATCCTTCACTTTCGTGTTCTCAACCTTCTGTTTAAATACTAAAATCCATAACAGTTGCCAAAATATTAAGCATTTCGTTTGAACTTTGCGTGTTAAACTATGCTGCGGTCGCATTAAGGATTGGTTTATGCAGTTTGTTCATCTCGGTATTTACACAGAATTTTCGATTACAGAGTCGATTGTTCGCATACCCGACTTGGTCAAGACTGCGGTAAAGGATGAAATGCCTGCGCTGGCACTTACCGACTTATCTAACCTTCATGCTGCTGTAAAGTTTTATAATTCTTGCCTTAAGAAAGGCATTAAGCCAATTTTGGGTAGTACAATCCGTCTTAATGATGCCCAACATCGTGCAACTTTGCTTGCAATGAGCGATATTGGATGGAAAGGATTGACTGAAATTGTTTCGCGTGGCTTTATTGAAGGCCAGCAACTCAGTATCCCTTGTGTACAAAAAGAATGGGTCCTAGAGCAGCATCAAGATATTATTGTTTTACTTGGCCAACATAGTGATGTTGGGCAAATGCTTTGCTCATCTAACCCGCAAAAAGCAGAACCTTTACTTGAAGAGTGGATCGAAAAGTTTGGTAATCGTGTTTATCTAGCCTTAACACGTACTGATCGTCCTGGCGAAGAAGACTTTATTCAAGAAGCTGCCAAACTTGCAGCTAAATATAATGTTGGTGTTGTTGCACACAACGATGTGCACTTTATTGAAAAAGAAGATTTCGAAGCGCACGAAGCTCGTGTATGTATTGCAGATGGTTATGTTTTAGCAGATGATCGACGTCCGCGCTTATATAGTCCAGAGCAGTATTTCAAAACTTCTGATGAAATGATTGAGCTGTTCTCAGATATTCCTAGTGCTATTGAAAACACCTATCAAATCGCTAAACGCTGTAATGTCACTTTAAAGCTCGGTACTTACTTTTTACCTGAGTATCCAATTCCTGATGGTTTTACCATCGATACCTATTTTGAGCACTTATCAAAAGAAGGTTTGGAAGAGCGCTTAAATTACCTTTACCCTGTCGAAAAGCGTGGTGAAGACTGGCCTGAAATTCGTAAACCATATGATGAACGAATAGATTATGAAGTCGGAATCATCCTGAAAATGGGATTCCCTGGTTACTTCCTGATTGTCATGGACTTCATTCAATGGGCGAAAAACAATGGTGTCCCTGTTGGACCGGGCCGTGGTTCAGGTGCAGGTTCATTAGTAGCTTATAGCTTAAAAATTACAGATCTTGATCCACTTCGTTATGACCTACTCTTCGAACGTTTCTTAAACCCGGAACGTGTATCGATGCCCGACTTTGACGTCGATTTCTGTATCGCAGGTCGTGACCGTGTGATCGATTATGTATCACGTACTTATGGCCGTGAAGCGGTGTCTCAGATTGCAACGTTCGGTACGATGGCTGCGAAAGGTGCGATTCGTGACGTTGCCCGCGTTTTAGGGAAGTCTTATGGTCTAGCTGACCGTATTTCAAAAATGGTTCCAACTAAGCCACTTGGTGTAGATTTGGCAACTGCGATTGAAATGGAACCTCAGCTTAAAGATATTGTTACCAACCCTTCCAACCCAGACAATGATGATGCCAGCGAAATTTGGGAAATGGCATTAAAGTTAGAAGGTATTACCAGAAATACAGGTAAACATGCCGGTGGTGTTGTTATTGCACCCGGTAAAATTACCGACTTCTCTGCTGTGCTTTGTGACGCAGACGGTACTAACCGTGTAGCACAGTACGATAAAGATGATGTAGAAGCTGCAGGTCTCGTAAAGTTCGACTTCTTGGGTTTACGTAACTTAACCGTTATTGAAGATGCTATCCAAAATATTAATAAAAACCGTGATAGCAATGACCCTTTAAACATTTCGCACGTCCCTCTTGACGACCCTAAAGCTTATTCTGTCTTTGCTGATGCAAATACAACCGCGGTATTCCAGTTTGAATCCGTCGGTATGAAACGAATGCTTAAAGAAGCGCGTCCAAGTAAATTCGAAGAAATTATTGCGTTCGTATCTTTATATCGTCCGGGTCCGATGGATCTGATCCCAGACTTCATTCACCGTATGCATGGTGGAGAATTTGAGTATCTTCATCCATTGCTTGAAGGTGTATTAGAGCCAACCTACGGGATTATGGTTTACCAAGAACAGGTAATGCAAACTGCACAGATTTGTGCAGGTTACACACTCGGTGGCGCTGACTTGCTCCGCCGTGCAATGGGTAAAAAGAAACCTGAAGAAATGGTGAAACAGCGCCAAATCTTCCTTGAGGGTGCTGGACAAAAAGGCATTGATGAAAGCACAGCCAACCATATCTTCGACTATATGGAAAAGTTTGCAGGCTATGGTTTTAACAAATCGCACGCCGCAGCCTATGCGCTTGTTGCATATCATACAGCATGGTTAAAAGCCCACTATCCTGCCGAATTTATGGCAGCAGTAATGTCATCGGAAATGCAGAACACTGACAGTGTCGTATTTTTGATTGATGACTGCCGAAATAACGGACTCGAGGTCTTACCGCCATCAGTCAATATGTCGACTTATCATTTCCATGCGAGCGATGATAAAACCATTGTTTATGGTTTAGGGGCAATTAAAGGTGTTGGTGAACAGGCAATGCAGTCTGTTATTGACTCACGTCGCCAACAAGGGCCTTATACTGACCTATTTGATTTCTGCCATCGTATTGATTTGAAAAAAATCAATAAACGAACCTTAGAAGCACTTATCCGTGCTGGTGCGCTTGATTGTTTAGGTATTGAACGTTCAAGTCTAATGGCTCAATTGCCAGAAGCTGTACAAGCTGCCGAACAGGCACGTAGTAACCGTGAAAGCGGTATTATGGACTTATTTGGTGAAGTTGAAGAAGTTCAACGTAAACCAGCTAAACCTGTTAAGCCATGGAGTGATGAAGTTCGTCTCAAAGGCGAAAAAGATACGCTTGGACTATATTTAACAGGTCACCCAATTGATGTTTATCGTCAAGAACTCAAAGCGTTTATTCCTGCAAAACTTAATGAAATTACCGCAACTCGTCGCGGTGTAACGACTGTTTATGCAGGACTTGTCCTTGATGTAGCGAATTTCCCAAACCGTGTTGTTATTGTACTTGACGACGGAACAGCACGTATTGAAGTCAGCTGTAACCACGAACGTTTCCAACGCTTTAAAGATATTATTCAAGTTGAGCGCGTAGTCGTCTTTGAAGGCGAAATCTATGAGCGTGAAGGTTTTGATCGTCCAATGGGACGCTTGAACAAAGCGTTTAGCTTAAATGAAATCAGACAAAAACGCGCCAATAGCATTCAAATCAAATTAACCCATGATCTATTGCAACCAAGTTTGGCAAAAGATCTACAAAATATATTATTGCCTTATTGTAATGTCGATATGCATCAGCATATTGCAATACAGTTACAGATTGACCAACCATATGCTCAGGCTGAGCTTCAGCTTGGCCCACAATGGAAAGTCGCTCCTTTAGATGAACTTCTTGCCAAACTAAGAGATTACTTTGGTAAGGATAATATTCATATTGAATATCAGGTAAAATCTAAGGCAGCTAAAGCAGCAGAACCTGTTCGTCCACAACCTGTTGCCTCACCTCCTGTGGACATGACTATTGATGATGCATTGGATTCATACCAAAGCGAAGTTTCTCAATATTCGTAATTTCTGGAAATCTTATGAGTTTGTTTGACGACACCGCCGTGTCAAAACAATTAGCACAAGTGCGTATTGTTATGGTCAATACCACTTTACCGGCTAATATTGGCAGTGCTTTACGCGCAATGAAAACGATGGGCTTGAGTAAGTTGGTTCTGGTTTCACCAAAAACCTATCCACATCCAGATATTCAGGCGCTTGCTGCTGGTGCACAAGATTTATTAGAACAGGTTGAAATTGTTGAAACACTCGAAGAAGCAATTAAAGATTGCCATTTAGTTTTCGGAACAAGTGCAAGAAGCCGTACTATTCCATGGCCTTTGTTAGATGTTCGCCCTGCTTCCAAAGAAGCAATCAAAGCGGCTGCTCAAGGACAACAAATTGCGATCGTTTTTGGACGTGAAGACCGCGGTTTAACCAATGAAGAATTGGCTTTGGCAAATTATCACCTTACTATTCCTGTAAACTCGGACTATGGTGTACTTAACGTTGCTCAAGCGATTCAAGTAGTTTGTTATGAACTTCGTATGTCGGTATTAGAGCAAAAAGAAGTTGCTTCTGATGCTGGGCAAATGCCGCTTGCTCAAGGTCAAAGCATGCAATGGGATGAGCCGTTAGTGACTCAGCAGCAAATGGAAGAGTTCTATCCTCATTTGGAAAAAATGCTCACCGAAATTGAATTTTTAGATCCAGAAAATCCACGTTTACTACCTTTACGCTTGCGTCGTTTATTTGGTCGTATACAATTAGATCGTATGGAATATCATTTACTTCGCGGTATTTTTAGTCGAGTCCAAGCCCTCACAAGCGGCAAATGGAAAAAAGCATCATCGGACAAGGAGGATCAATCCAATGCTTAAACAGCTTAAAGAAGATATACAGGCTGTATTCGCGCGAGATCCTGCTGCACGAAATACACTCGAAGTACTTACCACTTACCCAGGTATACACGCTTTACTTTTGCATAGGCTTGCCCATGAATTGTGGAAAAAAGATTGCAAAGGTACCGCCCGTTTTGTTTCGTCATTTAGTCGTTTTGCAACGGGTATTGAAATTCACCCTGGTGCTAAAATCGGCAAACGCTTCTTTATCGATCATGGCATGGGCGTTGTAATTGGTGAAACTGCTGAAATTGGTGATGATGTAACGCTATACCACGGTGTTACCTTAGGTGGTACGACTTGGAATAAAGGTAAGCGTCACCCAACTTTAGAAGATGGCGTGGTTGTCGGTGCTGGTGCGAAAATCTTAGGTCCATTTACGGTAGGTAAAGGCGCCAAAGTTGGTTCAAATGCGGTAGTCACAAAAGCAGTTCCTGCTGGTGTAACAGCTGTTGGTAACCCTGCACGTTATATCTATAAAGATGCCGACAAAACTAAAGATAAAGATGAAGAACGTCGCCGTGATTATGCACAAAGTATTGGTTTTGCTCCGTATGCGACTACTGCTGATCAATCTGACCCAATTTTAGAAGGAATGCGAGTTTTACTTGACCGTATTCAGCATAATGAAACGCGTATGAATAATTTGTGCCAGCGTTTGTCCGAACTTGACCCAACTTTCAAAAAAGAAAGTCAAGATGAACAGCCTTTTAGTGATGAAGAGCTAAAAATTCTTGAAGAAGTTCGTCGTGAATGCGGTGCGCAAAACAAGACATCAAAAACGTAATATTCTTGATTCATAATGTAACACGCTTACCCTTGCATGTCGGTTTAGGTTTTCCTAGACTTGTTGTACCTTATTTAACTTTATAAAATGAACGGAAGATCCTATGAATTTTAAGCCTTTGGCATATATCCTTCTTGCGACCTCAAGTTTAACAGCGTGTACCATGGCACCTGTAAAAGAACAAAAAATTGAGCCGTTTGTTTTTAAGGAACCAGAGCTTACACCTCCATTTTATGCATTAAACCCATTTAATTATGATGCTCCGCCTGCATTTGAAGTTGCTTTAAAAGAAGCTGCTGCACAGCCTGTAACCAAAATGGTTGTAACTCGTCAGGACGATCCAACCAAAACACTTACATTAGATACGAATAAATTGATCGTACCTACAGTCAACAACTCACAACGTTCAATGAAGTACGCAGTTTTAGCGGGCGATAATGAAATTGATGTAACTGAAATTGATGACTTCTTACAACTTGTTGAAGGTAAAGCGCGTCACTATCCACCTCGTTTTACTGACCGTCAAGAACGTAAAGGCTTTGAAAGCAAACTTAAGGAAGTGACTCAGCGCTTAGATACTTTAGCTGCTAATCCAGATGCTTCATTTGATATTCTTATTCGTGCTTTTAAAGCAAGTGTACTTGCCCGTAACCTTGATTTAGGTACTGCTCATACCACTAAGTCTTTAGAATATGCACAAAGACTTTTAAAAATTAATCCAGATGATGCTGAAGCGAATTTCTGGTTTGGTTTTGGCTTATCTGAAGGTGGTGGTCAACGTGAGGCTATTCCGTATTTAGATAAAGCTATTAAAGGTAATGTTCAGGAAGCATATTTAGCCGCTGCAAATAACTATATTGCAATGGAACAAAAGAAAAATGCGATTCAGACTCTAAAAAATTACAAGGTTAAATACCCTGATGAAGCTGAAGTAGCAGACCGTTTAATTCAAGAAATTGAAAAACAAGGTCGCTGGAATGTATGGCAAGTTTTAACAAACCCTGCTATGTCTTCTGCTACCCCAAGTGCAGCTACAAAAAAGTAAGCGCTTAAACTTTAAAAAAGGGCTGATTTGACAGCCCTTTTTTTATGTTTGATCAATTGAAAAATACTTTAAAATTTGTATGATCAGCATATTACTGATCCACATATTTGACCATAATGTTTGTTAGAAAAAGAAACTCAGCGCTCTTCACGGTCATACTCCTCGGTTCAATCCTGAGTGGATGTCAGGTCGTCAATGTTAAGCAACAAGCTCTCAACGTTACTATTGCAAATGAGCGTAATAGTATTCTTACCCAAGATAAACTAAGTGAAGCAAGTCTTAATGTTTTGTCCATGTCAGGGCAAGAAGCTAAGGCCTGTACAGACTCCCCTGACACTTGTGTTAATCAACTTAAAAATCTGCCCCAAATTTTAGATGAACAGCTGTTATCGACTGCGAGTGAAATGTATCTGGCGAAAGCAATGGCTTTGTCAGATTCTTCTGAATGTAAAATTAGTCGTTTCACTAAACATAAGCCAACTGAAGAACAAAAAGTTATTCAAAATAAATATGATGAATGCTTAGATCAACAGTTAAGTCTACTCGATAAGAGTATCCGTTATAGCTATGCTTATCTGTTTTCTACAAAACGTCAGCCAACTGATCGTATTTTTGATAATAGACAAGTTCAGATACGCGACTTCTATAATCAAGCGATTGCCAAAATGGTCAGTGTGTATGATTTAAGGTATCCACAAAAAAATGTGGTAGAGCCACAAATCCATATTGGTAAGAGTGTATATTCAATTGATTTTGAGTTTCATAGACAATTATCTGGCCAAAAATTAGAAAAATTAATTTCAAGTTATAACTTAAATTTCTCAGGTTTAAGAACAATCAACCGTCGTGATGGTTTCGGTTCCGAATTTGTGGCTGTCTTCCCAAGTTCAGGCAAAGAAGACATTAATGAATACATTTTAGATCCACTTAATTACAGCTATAAAAATGGTGTAAATCCTAATATTCACCATGCACGTTATTTAGCGGCAACTATTGTTGCGGAGCCTAAACATGCCAAAACCGTTCAAGAAATTATTAATGATCCAGAATTTGTAATTCGGGTTTATGATCCTTATCGAACCGATAATATTAATGTCGCTGGTAAGCAATATCCTTTAGCTGCAAACTTCTCAGCTCCTTATGGCCTGTGGTTAGCAGAAAACAACCTAGGTGTAGCGGCTTATTTGAGTTTGATTGATCGTGATCAGCACTTAACCATGCCGCATTTATATATGCTTGAACCTTATAACCCAAACAAAAAAATTATTGTGTTGGTCCATGGTTTGGCAAGTAGCCCCGAGGCATGGATTGCACTCACTAACGATGTCATGGGCGATACTGTTTTAAGAGATAACTATCAAGTTTGGCAAGTCTTCTACTCGACCAATATGCCAATTCTGGAAAGCCGGTTCCAGATTTATGCACTCTTAAAACAAGCGTTCGGTTCGTTAAACCCAAGTGATCCTGCTGCGCATGATGCGGTGCTTGTAGGTCATAGTATGGGAGGAATTATTAGCCGTTTACTTGTAAGTGATGCTGATATTACTAAACCTGCCTTGGAGATGATGACGATCCGTCAGCAAAACCGTTTTAAGAAACATCCTATGGTGACTGAACGGTTGCAAATGCATTCAATTAGTAACTTTGATCGTGCAATTTTCTTGGCATCGCCACACCGAGGTACAGATTATGCCGATCGTTGGTTCACATTAGCTGCGCGTAAAATTATCCGCTTACCGGGTGCTTTTTTATCAGCTGTTGCAACTTCGCTCACCACAGAAAATTTAGATATTAAAGATTTCTTGAATAATATTGATAATGGCCTGATTCAAAATGGACCAAGCGACTTAAGCCATCAATCTAAATTTATGGAACTCACTGAGAATATTAATCCCCATCAAGGGTTAATCTTCCACTCAATTATGGGCAACATTACCAAAAGTGATGATCCAAATGTGATTACCGATGGTATTGTTCCTTATAAAAGTGCTCACTTAGAAGGTGCTAAATCTGAGAAAGTTCTACCGGGTGGACACTCTATTCAGTTAACACCACAAGCCGTATTAGAACTACGTCGTATTTTACGAGAGCATTTAGTTGAACATGGTTTGTATAAACCATAAAAAATAAAAAGAGCCAAAGGATATCCTTTGGCTCTTTTGTTTTAGGTTAGATTTTATTGCCCAGAACGGATGATGTAATCAAACGCAGAGAGTGATGCTTTAGCGCCTTCACCTGTAGCAATAATGATCTGCTTGTAAGGTACAGTAGTACAGTCACCCGCAGCAAATACACCTTTTACATTGGTTTCGTTGCGGTCATTCACAATGATCTCGCCACGGTTGGTTAACTCAACCTCACTGTCTTTTAAGAAGTCAGTGTTTGGAAGTAAACCAATCTGTACAAAGATCCCTGCAAGCTCTACCACATGCTCTTCATCAGTCGCACGGTCTTTATATTTAAGACCGGTTACTTGTGAACCGTCACCCAATACTTCTGTGCTTAAGGCATTCATAATCACTGTGGTGTTTGGCAAGCTGTTTAACTTGTTTTGCAAGACTTGGTCAGCACGAAGTTTAGTGTCAAACTCAACCAGAGTTACATGCTCAACAATACCTGCAAGGTCAATTGCAGCTTCAACACCTGAGTTACCGCCACCAATCACGGCAACACGTTTGCCTTTGAACAATGGACCATCACAGTGTGGACAATACGCTACACCACGGGTACGGTATTCAGCTTCACCCGGTACATTCATCTCTCTCCAACGTGCACCTGTTGAAAGGATCACAGTTTTCGATTCAAGTTTTGCACCGTTTTCAAGTTCAATTTCAACCAAGCCATTTGCTGTTTGATCTGCACCAGTGATTTTGCTGACACGTTGCAGGTTCATGATATCCACATCGTATTCACGAACATGTGCTTCCATTTCAGCAGCAAACTTAGGACCTTGAGTCTTTTGCACAGAAGTGAAGTTTTCAATGTCCATGGTATCCATGACCTGACCACCAAAGCGTTCAGCCACGATACCTGTGTTAATACCTTTACGTGCTGCATAGATTGCAGCTGTTGCACCCGCAGGTCCACCACCAATCACCAATACATCAAACACATCTTTGGCATTGAGTGCTGCTGCGTCTTTTTCAGCCGAGTTGGTATCAAGTTTTGCCACAATCTCTTCAAGGGTCATACGACCTTGACCAATGTGCTCATTGTCCTGGAATACCATCGGTACAGCCATGATTTTGCGTTGTTCCACTTCGTCTTGGAAGAATGCACCATCAATCATGGTTGCCGTGGTGTTCGGGTTATAAATGGCAATCAGGTTAAGCGCCTGTACCACATCCGGACAGTTATGACAGCTTAATGATACGAATACATCAAAGTTGGCTTTGAGGTTTAAGCCTTTAATCTGATTTAAAACTTCATCCGACACTTTAGGTGCATAGCCAGACACTTGTAACAAAGCCAAGATCAAAGAGGTAAACTCATGGCCCATTGGTAAGCCTGCAAAGAATACACGAGGCTGTTCACCTGCTTTAGCCACACCAAAGCTTGGACGACGTGTATTGTTACCATCAAAACGGGCTGTTACCTTGTCAGAAAGCTCAGCGATTTCAGTTACTAATTCTTTAATTTGAGCAGCTTTATCTGATTCATCTAAAGCAGCAACTAATTCGATTGGACTTTCTAAACGTTCTAGGTAAGCTTTTAATTGAGTTTTAATGTTTTGATCTAACATCTGTTTTT
>NZ_JAKTIJ010000030.1:0-17404 GCF_027855275.1 Acinetobacter sp. AOR12_HL
ATCACGCTATTCAATGATTCAATTGCATTTGTTGTATAAATCGCATGACGTATTTCAGCAGGATAGCTAAAGATCGTTCGGATATTTTCCCAATTTGCCCGCCAGGATTTTCCAATTTTTGGATACTGATGATTCCATTGATCGCAGAAGATACCTAGGGAATTTAAAGCATTTTCTTCTGTACTTGCCTGATAGATCGCCTTCAATCCTGCTGTTACAGCTTTGTAGTCCTTCCAGCTCACAAATCTCAGGCTATTGCGTACAACATGCACGATACACAGCTGGATGTCAGTATGAGGGTAGACAGAGGCTATCGCATCAGGAAAGCCTTTTAGCCCGTCTACACAGGCAACAAGAATATCTTGCACTCCTCGATTTTTAAGCTCTGTCATGACTGACAGCCAGAATTTGGAACCTTCTGTTTGAGCAAGCCACCTGCCAAGAAGTTCTTTTTGGCCATCCAAGTTAATGCCTAATGCTAAATAAACTGATTTATTGATTACTGTTGAATGCTGACGAACCTTAACAACAATGCAATCTAAATAGACAACAGGATAAAGACTATCGAGTGTTCTATTTTGCCATTCTGTCACTTGTTCAATGACAGCATCCGTTACCTTACTAATAAGGGAGGCAGATACATCGGCATCGTACATTTCTTTAAAAAAAGCAACAATTTCTCTATTTGTCATTCCTTTCGCATATAGCGAAAGAATTTGATCATCCATGCTAGTAATGCGCGTTTGATGCTTCTTAATAATCTGTGGTTCAAAAGAGCCGTCACGATCACGAGGGATATCTAAAGCAAGCTGCCCATCTTGTGTTAGAACTGTTTTGGAGCTAAAACCATTACGTGCATTAGATCCTTTCTTAGGTTGATGCTTTTCATAGCCTAAATGTTCAGAAGGCTCAGTATTCAGAGCGGTTTCGATCATGAACTTTTTAAATATGGCTGTCATTTGGTTTAAATCTTCAGGAGTTTTTAAACCTTTAGCTAATTCAGCTGCCATACTTTTGATTGTAGCTTCATCCATGTGAAGTACCTCTTTTTATTATCCTCAGTAGGATGAATGAAAATTAAGTACTTACACAAAATTTAGAACAGTCCCTTTATTTAAAGATTTTTCGCCGCAATTTATTGAATTTATTAAATCAATCAAAAAACTTTAACTTACGGAGTTAGTCCATTTAAATCTATTCCTTTGAGTTAATCCGATATGAAAAATATTTAAGGTTAAATTATTTAGTTTTCTTAAAATTAACATAATACACCTTATATGAAATTTAAAAATGGAGCTTAAAGCTCCATTTTTAAATAACTTTTTTTAAATTGTTAAGCGTAAATTCAGTGCTTTTACAACTTTAATCACAGTATCAAAACTAGGGTTAACATCACCAGAAAGTGCTTTGTAAAGACTTTCTCGGCCTAGACCTGTATCTCGTGATAATTGAGCCATTCCTTTAGCTTTAGCAATGTTACCTAAAGCTTTAGCAATGAATGCAGCATCACCATTAGATTCATCGATACAGGCTTGTAGGTAAGCTTGCATATCTTCTTCTGTTTTAAGATGCTCAGCACTATCCCATTTACGAAGTTTGATAGCCATTTACAGCTCCTCCTCTAAATCTTGTGCTAATTGTAGGGCAAGTTTTATATCTTTACTTTGCGTAGACTTATCTCCGCCTGCTAAGAGAATAACGACCCTTTGCCCTTGCTTGCAGTAATAAATCCTATAGCCAGGTCCAAAGAAGAAACGTAACTCAGAAACACCTTCACCGACTGGTTCAGTATCTCCAAAGTTCCCATCTTCAACCCGATCAATTCGGACTTGTATGCGTCTTTTTGCCTGTTGATCTTTTAACTTGGTAAACCAATCATCAAAGGCTTCTGTGGTATATATTGAGTACATAAGCAAAATGTATCCTATAGGATACGTTTTTGCAAGACATAAACTTGGTTCTTTAGGCCTGAGGCACTGAATTTCATATTACAGCCATTATGTTAAATGGAGAAAATTAGTGGAAGTTTCTATTTTTCTTTTATAAAGATATTCAGGATCTGTTAGTCTTCTTTAAAATTTATTTACACCATAATTTACAGAGAAATTAATGCAAACTAAATTCGTAGATCCATCAACTTATGCTGTTAGCAATCAACCTAATCCATCTTTTAGTTATGGTGTACAGCATATTAGTAATGAAAATGGGCAACCTATTAATGGTTTTAACTTTTCAGAGTACGAAATTCCTGTCAGAAAAATACTAAGAAAGGATTCATCTCCAGTTATTGGTAACTTTAGAAGCTGGCCAACTCCTAGTGCTGACAAATTTATTAACGCAGTAGTAATGACTCGTTTATTTGTTTTATGTAAGGATAAACAAAAATTTCTTGTTGAAAAAATGGTGTTTCGTGAAACAGGAAATATTTTTAATGAAGACAAGTTGTTTATTTATTCTTTTTGTACAGAGAATTCTCAACTTGAAGTTTATATAGATGATAATGGAATGATCTCAGAAATTAATAGATTTAACCAGAATCTAAATTATGAAGCTAAAATTCCACTAAACATTTTAGGTCTTAACTATTTGATGACACAGGTTTTCTATGATCTTTGCCGGTTAAATCTTAGTAATGTCCAGTTAAATTCTGATCATCAACTACTAATTGGTAAGATACTTAACATAAGCTCTCCATTTAAGGAGTTAGACTCTTTAACTTATGATGATCTACCAAGTTTTAATATGTTAAATAACATAAGCTTGTTGGAATAATTAAGACATGAGCTATATCATTGCCTTTGTTAGTTATACTGATTTTACCGATAAAAAATATCCTGTGCAGTGTTTTCGTACAGATCTTAAGGTGAATGACATTGTGCTAGTTCGTCGAACAGATGGACAATTAAGATTTGCTACAGTTTTAAAATTAGAATATTTAAATTGGGATTGTAAAGGCTTCATCCTTTGTAAAAAATCAGAATGTTCTATTGATGATCATGGTAATTTATGCCCTCCGTCTAACTCAGCTATTATATTTGGAGTTGCGACTCCTGAAGTTTTCACAAAAAAATTAATAGATTCAGGATGGATATTACTGAGACCTCATAGTGCAACTTATAGAAAAATCTTAACAAAAACTAATGGATCACAGATTGCATATATTTTTATTAGAAAAAATGGAATTGATCTTCAGATTCTTCCTATTTCAGAAGAAAAGCTTCCAATAAAATCTGGTAGCTTATATAGACAATCTCTTACTCAAGGTAAAGTAGTCAGGCATACACTTGCTCATACAACTTTTAATCTTTATGAAGGAGTTCTTCGCTTTTCTGACAGCTTTATTAATAATGAACTTAATCTAGAGCGTTATTTTATTCCGCAAGGTGAAACAGATAAGAGAACGGATGCTCTCAAAAAAGATGCTCGTTTAAGAAAAAATTTAGGAGAGTACGGTATCTCAGATTTATATGAGGCTTGCTCTGATGGGAATGGAGGTGCGGCATATCTTGGTGATGGAATATGGATCACTTCTGGGGGAGGAGTATATGATTGGGGAAGATAAGTTAATTTATATAAACAGTTGAAGACATTTCTTTAGCTAATTTATTTAGTTTATCTAAAATTAACATAATAGAGCTTATACGAAATGCTTTTTAAAATATCCCTGTTTTTCATATAGTTAAAAATTTTTCATCCCCCTGGAAAACAATAAAAAACCGACTTGGAAACAAATCGGTTTCTTTTTAAGCAATTTTGATACTTCTTGCCAATAAATTTGGTTAAAAAATAATCAAAATCGCACCTTTTCCCGATTTCTTAAGGCTTCCGTTTCTGAAATTATCCCCAATTTCTGTGGACAAATCTTGGGATAAAATAGACCAACGTTGTAAGTTAAAACTTACATGGATTTAAGGTTTTTGCGGATTGGTAATCCAAGGCATTAGCCCTATGATAAACACATAAGATATTAGATGTTTCTAGAAAACAAAAATAAGAGAATAGTGCAAGAAAGGGGCAGCAAGAGATCAGTAAAACAAGCAGCACCCCAATATAAAAAAGCCTAACAGGATGTTGGGCATTTTTGTGTCTTGAATCTGGATTTCGCATAAGAGATTTTATGTTAAGTAGGATGAAACTAGGTTTATTTTTATAAGCTTTAGATTAGAATGATAATAAAATATTTAAGATAATGAATTTTATGAAATATTATTTAATTTTCGCAGTGATTTTTTGCTCACAATTTAGCTTTGCTAAAGCATCTGATATTTCATTTTATGACTATGGAAGTGTCCACTTATTTACGTCAAAAGATCAGTTAAAATTAAGATCAATTGAGTTTTATAAAGATAATTCTGTTACGGATTGGTCTATGTGTACTCCAATACTTACTAATAAATTAAAAGTAACGAATGTAAAATATTCTTGGGAAAAAGAAATTTCAGGATTTACTGTGAATGATCCTAAATGGGGTGAGGAATTCTATTCTGTTGATTTGAGCGAAATTCCACAAGCACATAAATGGTTATTATCGACTTTAGTGCAAAAAGGAAGAATAGTTAAAATTACATCTAGGGCGTGTGGTTCTAGTTTGACACCTTACC
This sequence comes from Acinetobacter sp. AOR12_HL, assembly GCF_027855275.1. Lineage (NCBI taxonomy): Bacteria > Pseudomonadati > Pseudomonadota > Gammaproteobacteria > Moraxellales > Moraxellaceae > Acinetobacter > Acinetobacter sp. AOR12_HL. The sequence continues at coordinate 4,602 of NZ_JAKTIJ010000030.1, forward strand.
TTATAAGAGTAGAGAAATAAAAAATATCAACTTATATCTTTGATTTTATTATTTATAATATCTTTAATGCTTTTATTCTCATCTTGAGATATTTTCTGAAGTTGAGAATAAAGTTCACTATTTATTGTAACTATAAATGTCTTCTTGATGAATTTTTCATATAAATAATATGAGTTTATAACTAAAAAAAGTGAACCAATTACAATAAGAACGAAATTCATCCCTTTATCAAAGTAAGCTGCTAGCAGAATACCAGCTGGAGCAATAATAAAAGCAAGATGAAATATAAGGAATAAAACTAGCCCATAGCAGTCCATCATTTAAGGCAGTTTTTTTCGTTTTTTTCAAACATATGATTGATATAACTGTAAAAGGAATGAGTAAAATTCCCACTCCTATTGCTTTAATGATGTCTAATAAAAACATATAAATATTATGTATGCTGAACTGTTAATTTTAAGCCAAGTGCATTCACAACACGATTGATAGTATCAAAACGCGGAGCTGAATCATGGCGAAGTGCTTTATAAAGTGCTTCACGTCCGATCCCTGCTTCTTTAGCAATTTGGGTCATACCTCTAGCTTTAGCAATGACACCAAGGGCATGAGCTAATTCAGCAGGATCATTATCTTCAAGAACCATATTGAGATACATCACGATGTCTTCTTCAGTTTTGAGTGACTCAGCCATATCAAAACTTGGTAAATCAGCTACTTTAACCATTTTAGTCCTCCAACGTTTTCGATAATTTGACTGCACGATCGATGTCTTGTTGTTGAGTTGATTTATCTCCACCACCAAGCATTACAATCACAACGTCACCATGTTGGATGTAATACATCCTCCATCCAGAACCGAAGAATTCTCTCATTTCCCAAACGCCATCTTGGAGAGGTTTAATGTCTCCCCAGTTCCCGCGTTGAACCTTATCTAATCGGCGATTCAAGCGAATGCGGGTCATATTGTCTTTAATGCCATCCAACCATTCATCAAATTCTGGTAGACGTTTAATTTCAATCATGAGGATTCCTTTTCTTCTCACTATATTGTATTCGATCGAATACAATATGCAAGTAATCTATACGACCATCCATTAATTTCGTATAGCGGCCATTATGTTAAATGGGATCAATATTTAATAAATTTTTATGTAAAAAAGACACCTTTAAAGGTGTCTTTCTTTGGTTAGAAAAGATTAATCACAATCTTACCAAAAGCACCTTTTGATAAATGTTCAAAAGCAGCAATCGCTTCTTCAAATTTATAAATGTGATCAATCACAGGTTTAATTTGATTGGCATTTAAGAAATCATTCATTCTTTCAAAAGCCACTCGAGGCGCTACCGCAATACCACGAAGTTTGGTTTGACGGAAAATCAAGGGCATCAAATTTAGCTGTGTTGTCTGACCTGTTAAGAACCCCACTTGAGCAATCGTTCCTGTCACTTTTGTTGCTGCAATAGATTGATTTAGACCATTACCACCTGCCACTTCAATCGTGACATCGGCACCCTTTCCATCGGTTAATTCAAGAACACGTTCTTCCCAATTTGGGTAAGTTTTATAGTTAATGCCTTCATCCGCACCTAATAAGCGAACTCTTTCTAGATTCTCATCTTTGCTTGATGTGGCAATGACTCGAGCACCATAGGCTTTAGCAAGTTGGATCGCAAAAATAGAAACACCGCCTGTACCTTGTACCAACACATTTTGTCCCGGCTTTAAGTTACCGACATCCATCATCGAATACCAAGCAGTTAGTGCTGCAATCGGCAACGTTGCTGCTTCAGCATCCGACATATTGTCAGGTGCTTTAACCGCACTTTCTTCATGCAAAATCATGTATTCAGCAAGCCCGCCAGGCAATGGCATTCCTAAGCAATAGTCAGGCTCGTTTGGTCCTGGTTCCTCATCAATCCAACGTGAATAAAGTGTTGTATTTACACGATCACCAAGCTTAAAGCGTGTAACACCTTCACCTACAGCAACGACCGTACCCACAGCATCAGATACAGGAATAAGTGGCTTTGGCACTAGATGAGGTTCATAAAAACCATCGACAATCGCTTTATCACGATAGTTTAAAGACACCGCACCGACTTTAATCAGTAATTCACCTGCCTGAGGTGTTGGAGTCTCTACTTCCTCTAATTTTAAATTTTCTAAGCCAAAATCTTTAAGTAACCAAGCTTTCATAATTTTATCCTAAGCAGATTTAATTCATAGAAACATTATAATTAAGGAATTAATTTTGATTAAGATGATAAAATTCCTAACATTATGGAATTAAATTCTCGAATAGGATTGTATGGATCATCAGTTTGCCGGCATTATCGAGTTCATTACAGTGGTCGACCAAGGGAGTTTTACAAACGCTGCCGAGGTATTGGGTTTGACAGGATCTGCTGTTGGTAAAAGTATGAATAAGTTAGAAAAAAGACTCGGTATTCAGCTTTTTCACCGTACTACGAGACGTCTTGCATTAACCCCTGAAGGAGAAATATGGCTGCGAAGCTGTAGACGCCTTGTAGAAGAACTAGAAGCGACCCAGTCGTTATTGTCTCAAGAAAATAATTCACCTACAGGAAGAATCAGAATTGATTTACCAACAACCTTTGGTCGTCGCTATATCTTTCCAACGTTATTAGAAATCATTCATCGTTACCCCCAACTTGATCTTACAGTTACATTTCAAGATAGAGCAGTTGATCTGATTCAGGAGGGGATCGATTTGGTCGTAAGAATTGGTGAATTAAAAGATTCTACAGATATCATCGCCAAGTCTTTAGGTCATCAAACGCTATTGATTTGCGCTTCTCCTGATTATTTAAAAAAATACGGCACACCGCAAAGTAAAGAAGATTTAAAACATCACCAATGTTTGATTGGTTGGCGAAGTCATAGTAAAGGCTATTGGTTTTTAAGAAATACCCTCAATGAAACGGAATTACATGAAATAAATTACAATCATGAAATTCCAGATGGAGATGCCATTCTAAGTGCATGTATGTCAGGCTTAGGATTGGCACAGCTTCCGAGCTGGCTTGCTTTTGAAGCAATAAGAGATGGTAAATTGATCCCCATTCTTCCTGAAATCTCAGGCGTAAAGATTCCGATTAATATTCTTTGGCAGAAACGTTGGCATCTACAGCCTAAAATTCGAGTCGTTGTTGATGAAATTATGACTTTTATAAAGACCAATCCAAAGTTATTTAATTAAGTTAAAATTTTCTAAAATTAACATAATACACCTTATACGAAATCAACATGTAAGCCCAAAATAGAAATGTCCGGTTTAGGTACTGTACTAGCATATCTTTAGTGAGCGGATGATATTTATTATTCATTATTTAGGAATTATTAAATCCTATAAATATCATTTATTGGATTAATTTACTTTGGTACTGTACACATCATCCTCCAGTTAAAAATAAGGAACAATTATGAATAAGATGATGAATGCTCTTATCTTAGAAAATTTTGGTGATCATGAATTTACACGTGTAGAACTCCCTATACCTCAACCAGAGGCTGGGCAAGTTCTAGTACGTATTCATGCTAGTGGTGTAAACCCTATTGATTATAAAATTCGTCTTGGTGAAGCACCATATGCTATGCCAGAGCTTCCTGCCGTGTTGGGAACAGATATGGCTGGGGTTGTCACTGCTGTTGGTGAAGGTGTCACCCACTTCAACGTCGGAGATGAAGTTTACGGTCTGATTGGTGGCGTTCGTGGTCTTCAAGGATCTTTAGCAGAATATGTTGTAGCAGATGCTGATCTGATCGCATTAAAGCCACGAAATATCTCTATGCGCGAGGCAGCAGTACTACCATTGACGTTCCTCACCGCTTGGGAAGGTTTAGTGGATAATGCGAAGGTCCAACCAGGGCAAACTGTACTGGTTCAGGGTGGTGCTGGTGGCGTTGGTTATATGGTTGTTCAGCTTGCAAAAGCACTTGATGCAAATGTTTGGGCGACTGGTCGTACAGCTGATCAATCACTGATTTCAGAACTCGGTGCAACACCTCTCGATTACACAACAGCATCTTCCGATGACATTATTGCTGCAAGCCCTGAGGGTCAAGGTTTTAACATTGTTTACGACACTGTGGGTGGTCCAGTACTCGATGCTTCACTTTCCATGACAACTCACTATGGCCACATTACCAGCTGTGCTGCATTTGGTAATCATAATTTAGCGAGTTCATCTCTACGGTGTGCCACAGTGTCTGGCGTATTCGTCCTAATGCCGATGTTAACAGGCAATCGCCGTGCTCATCATGGTGATATCCTTAAGATCGCTACTCGTCTTGTTGAGGAAGGTAAACTGCGTCCTATTGTTGATCCTCGTCATTTTACTCTAGACCAAGCGATTGAGGCTCATGATGCTGTTCAAGATCGCTCTGCCAATATTAAGGTAGTTATAGATGTCATTTAATGCACTTCAGGCCAAGACTTGGCGCTTCAATAGTATTGGAGATACAGATGTTCTGACATTAGAAACACTTCCTGTTGCTTTACCAGCCGCAGGAGAAGTTCTAATCCAGATGAAAACGATCGGACTCAACCGGGCTGATGTAATGTTTCGGCGTGGTACTTATATTCAAAAGGCAGTATTCCCTTCTCGTCTGGGATATGAGGGAGCAGGCGTAGTTCTGGCGATAGGTGAAGGTGTACGCCAATTTTCTCCAGGAGATGCAGTATCGATTCTTCCGACTGACAATCTAGCCAAATATGGGACATATGCGGACAAGCTTCTGATTCCAGAAACTTTTTTAGTTCACAAACCCGATAGTTTAAGCTGGGAAGAAGCTTCTTCAATCTGGATGCAGTATTTGACGGCTTGGGGTGGTGTAATCCATGCTGGTGGAGTTTCGAAAGGAAAAACGATCTTGATCACAGCAGCTTCAAGTAGCGTAGGACTAGCTGCGATACAGATCGCTGAAGCAGCCGGTGCTAAGGTCATTGCAAGTACACAAACGACAGAGAAAAAGCAACGTTTACTGGATCTCGGTGTTAAAAATGTTATAGCCAGTGAAGATGAACCAGATTTGTATGAGGCGCTTGTTTCACGTTTGGGGGGAGAACATCTTGATGTCGCCTTCGATGCTGTAGGAGGGCCGCATATTGAACAGATTGCAAAAGCGATGTCGGTAGGAGGAACGATGGTTATGCATGGTGCGCTTAGCCCGGAGATCACACCATTTCCCCTTAAAGTTGCATTACGCAAGAGCTTAACCATGCGAGGTTTTTTGTTCCTTGAGGTTCTGCATGACCCTGTTCTAAGGGAGCAAGCCAGACGATTTATTCTTAGCAGTATAGGTGCAGGATATCTTCGTCCAGTGATCGACCGTTGCTTTAACTTTGAGGACATGCATGACGCTCAGCGCTATCTTGAATCAAATCAGCAAATAGGAAAAATTGTAGTTACTCTGAATACATGATGGTCTTATCTGATTTCTACTTTCTAGAAATAAGGTTAGTTCCATCTGATTCAAGTTTCTATATGGCCCAGCACTTCCACTAAGTAATCAAACAATGCTCGGATTCGCAAAGGTGTCGGGCCCCGCTGTGGACGATATAAATACAGGCGCCAAACAGGAGAGGTTTCCTCATGAAGTATCTGAATGAGCTTACCACTCCTAAGCCACGGCAAAACTAGAAATCCAGGCATGTGTCCGAATCCAACTCCAGCGAGAATCGCTTGAAATTCAGCTTCTAGATCATCTGTAATAAAACGGGGCTTTGATGGCGTAAAGCTTCGACTTTCGGTGAATGTCCATGGCCAGTAACGTCCTGTTTTATGATCGACTAATGCTGTTAGAGGGTATTTATCTAGGTCAATAATTTTTTTGGGCATTCCAACCTTATCAATTAACTCTGGCGTACCCACAGAATAAAAGTTCACTTTCGCCAATTCCCTTGCCACATATCGATTGTCCGGCAAAAATCCAAATCTGATCCCGATATCTATTCGCTCATCGATCACATCCGAGTGTGAATCGGTTAGCACACAATCCACGACAATATCTGGATAACGTGTGGCAAATTCTGCTAGTGCGGGTACTACCAATTTGCGCCCTAACACAGACGACACAGTAAGACGGACAGTCCCACGCATTTCATCTCGTTTTTCCTTGGTGTCTTTTACGAACAAAGCATCGATCGATCCCACCGCAAAACGTGCTTGCTTTGCCAAACGCTCACCATCAGCGGTAATTTTAATTTGTCGAGTACTCCTGTAAAACAGAATCTCTCCGCGCTGCTCTTCTAGTTCTTTTATTGCCCGTGTCACTGCCTGTGGGGAAATACCCAGCTGAGTTGCTGCCTCTTTAAAATTTCGAGACTCTGATGCGACACAAAAGATACGCATCATTTCCAATTTGTTATGCATGTCCAATCCTGTGTTATGGCAATTATTCCGTAAATAGGAATTCTGAAAGATAATATTATTCATTTATTATACCTAACAAGGCTGTAATACTTAACCCATCAAATATGATTGACAGATAGGTTGAAGGTTACTTGTATGAATAATATAGAAAATAAAGTTGTTGTTATCACTGGTGCAAGTAGTGGTTTAGGTGAAGCTACTGCTCGCTTCCTTGCTAAAAAAGGTGCAAAGGTTGTACTTGGTGCTAGACGTACTGAAAAATTAGAGGCTATTGTTCAGGATATTCGTGCTGAAGGTGGTCAAGCTGAATTTATTGGTATGGATATAACCAAACCACATGAAGTACAAGCACTTATTGAAAAGGCATTAAGCGCATTTGGTCAAATCGATGTATTGGTAAACAATGCTGGATTAATGTCTATTGCACCATTAAGTGAGCTAAAAGTTGATGAATGGGATCGTATGATCGATATTAATATTAAAGGTGTTCTTTATGGTATAGCAGCTGCCCTACCTGTTTTCCAAAAACAAAACTTTGGACACTTTATTAATCTCGCATCTGTTGCAGGGATAAAAGTATTTAGTCCAGGAGGTACTGTTTATAGCGGTACTAAGTTTGCTGTAAGAGCCATCTCTGAAGGACTTCGTCATGAAGTTGGGGGAACAATTAGAACGACGACTATTGAGCCTGGTGCAGTTGAGTCAGAACTAAAATTTGGTTCTTCTCATAAAGAAAGTTCAGAGTTTGTTACTGATTTCTACAAACAAGCTATACCAGCTGACTCAGTCGCTCGAGCAATTGCTTATGCAATTGAGCAGCCTGCGGATGTAGATATTAATGAAATTGTTTTACGCCCAACGAGCCAAGAGTTTTAATAATTGAATAAAAAAAATGGGAGCACCTCGCTCCCATTTTTACTATATTTTTAAAGTTAAGGACAAATCTATGAAAGCCGTATCGTATGTTATAAATAACCATGATGATTTTAAAAATTCATTGGTAGATATTGAAAAAGCAAAGCCTACGCTTAAGGAGCGTGATGTACTGGTAAAAGTTCAGGCAATCTCTGTGAATCCAGTTGATACCAAAGTGAGAAAAAATTCGTCTGAAGCAAATAATCGTATTTTAGGTTGGGATGCCGTTGGGGAAATTATCGAAGTTGGCTCAAAAGTTACCTCGTTTAAAGTAGGAGATTCTGTTTGGTATGCTGGCGATTTAACCCGAGATGGTAGTAATGCTGAGTTTCAAGCAGTCGATGAACGAATTATCAGTCTTAAACCAATTACAGTATCTAATGCAGAAGCAGCAGCATTGCCATTAACTGCAATAACGGCATGGGAAATGCTTTTTGATCGGTTTCAAATTTCAGAAACAGAAGTTGGCAGTATTTTAATTATTGGTGGTGCAGGCGGTGTAGGATCAATCGCTATCCAACTCCTAAAAGCAAAAACAAATCTGACGGTTATAGCAACTGCTTCGCGTGAAGAAACGAAATCTTGGGTGGAATCACTTGGTGCCGACCATGTCATTGATCATAGCAAAGATTTAAATGCACAAATCGAGACACTAGGCATTGCAAAACCAAAATACGTATTCTCTACAAATCATACAGAAACATATATCAACCAAATAGTTTCTCTGATTGCACCACAAGGCAAGCTTGGATTGATCGATGATCCACAAACATTTGATATTATGCCGTTTAAGACTAAATCTATTTCTATCCATTGGGAGTTGATGTTCACCCGTTCAATGTATGAAACCGATGATATTGAAAAGCAAGGTGATCTATTGCAACAGGTTGCCCAATTAGTTGACCAGCAAAAAATTAGAAGTACCCTCAACCAAAATCTAGGCAAAATTAACGCTGCAAACTTGGAGAAGGCGCATAAGTTACTTGAATCAGGCAAGTCAAAAGGCAAAATTGTACTAGAAAACTTCTAAAACAAATTCAAGGTGAAATAATGACTATTTCAATAATTGCGAACTTTAAGGCAAAATCAGATCAAAAAGAGACGTTAGAAGCGCTTTTAAAAAGTGTAATAGAGCTTACGCTTCAAGAAGAAGGATGCTTGTAATATGAGCTTTATATTAGCGAAAATGACTCGAGTAGATATTTCTTCTTAGAAGAATGGCGTAGCAGGGAGGATTTAGATATCCATATAGCCTCTGATTATATTCAAAGTTTATTTGGTAATATCCAATCGTTAATTGAATCAAGTGATATTATAGAAATCAAAAAAATATAGCTGTATTCGGACATTATGATGAAGTATTCTTCAAATTAACATAGAGACTTAGAAAGCTAACATAATAATGGGAGCTCTAAGCTCCTATTTTTTAATATTTTTTTAATTTTTTAGTAGTAACCTAGGCTTCAACAAATTATGCCCCTAAGGGGAGCCACCAGTACCCTGCATTTTGACAACAATGTCATCGTTTAGAGGCAGCAAATTTACGACCATCAGTCGGTGCGACTGGTGATTCATATGATATTGCTTTGGCTGAAAGGGTGAATGACTTATACAAAACAGAGGTGATTGAATATTTAAAAGCAGATTGGCAAGGTTTAGCAGATGTACAACTTGCGACACTAAACTGGGTAATCGAGAATAAGCGAATTCCTATTCCTGAACACGTACAGCCTGAACCGGAAAAAAGAGGCTTTGGGAGCCGTTTTTTTAGACCCTATGATTAACCACGATTGTTTAACTAATATGAACAAAGTCGTGAAACTTTGGTCAAAGAATAGGCGTGGAACGTGAAAAATCATAAAAAAACCCACCTTGGGGAAGATGGGCTATCAACTAGAAACTACAGCATTGATTTCTAAAGATAATTATAACGCATTTCGTATAAGGTGTATTATGTTAATTTTAGATTTACTAAAACTATTTTTTGAGAACTAGGCTGTTATGGGAACTGTAAAGCTCAAATCTTCTGATGAAGTTTTTCAATTAAAAATTAGTCTGCTAGGCAGTGATCCTGAAATCTGGAGAACTATTCAAATTTCATCGGCAGCTACTTTATCTAGGCTCCATAAGGCAATTCAATCTGCTTTTGATTGGGAAGATAGCCATTTACATGAATTCACGACTATTAAGCATGAAAAGATCAATAAAAGACAAAAATTGAAAGAAGTTCTACGTGTAGGTAAAAAAATTATATATACATATGATTTTGGCGATTGTTGGGAACATTTGATTACTGTAGAAAGCAGACAATCTCCTGATTTAAATAAAAAATATCCATGTTGTATAGATGGTCAAAATCATGCTCCATTTGAAGATATTGGAGGAATTTTTGGATATCTTGATATTTTAGATGCATTACAAGAACCCAAACATCCAAGATATGACGATTACATGCAAATTATCGAGGATGAAATAGGAGAGATAGAGTTTGATCCGACCTACTTTAATTCACATGATATTAAGTTTTAAACCTGATTTAACATAATGGGCATTATACGAAATGAACAAATTGAAACATATAAAAATCAAAAACTTATGCTATAAATAATTTGCTCGACGATGTCGAAAAGCCGACTTGGGAACAAGTCGGCTTTTTTATGAGCAGTTTTTATATATTTCGCCAATAAAATTGGTTAAAAAACGATCAAATCGTAATTTCCTTCCGATTCCTTAAGGCTTCCATTTCTGAATTTATCCCCATTTCTTGCGGATAAGCTTTGGGATAATTTTGATGATTTTTTGTACGCTTTGGCTTACAGCATTTTACGAAATTGTTTGTATCCAAGCACCAGTGAAGTCCCTATGATCGATCTATATGAACAGGATGTTCAATGACTTAAAACAAGAATAATCAGTCAGACACCATGACCATTAGGTAGTCAGCCCTACCTATGCGCTCCACACCGAAAAATCCCGACATGACGTCGGGATTTTTTATTGTCATTTGAATAATAATTCAATTAAGCATAAAATATAGATTGTAATCTATATTATTGTTGTAATATGTGGACAGTCATTACAACGGATCTGTTTAACGAATGGCTTGCACAGCAAGATCAATCTACACAAGAGAAAGTACTCGCAGCGTTGGTCGTTCTACAGCAACAGGGACCAAGTTTAGGTCGTCCTTTAGTAGATACCGTCTATGACTCCAAATTTACCAATATGAAAGAGCTACGTGTTCAGCATCGAGGTAAACCACTGAGAGCCTTTTTCGCGTTTGATCCTTTACGACAAGCTATTGTGCTGTGTATCGGTGATAAAGGCGGTAAAAAGCGTTTTTATAAAGAGATGTTAGATATTGCCGATCAGCAATACGAAATTCATCTTTCAACTTTAGGAGATCAATCTAATGGCTAAGACCCTACAAGAATTATTGGCTAATCGCTCTCCAGAGAGTCAAGCTCGTATTCAACAAATGGCGGATGAATTATTGTTGGAAACTCAGCTTCACCTTATTCGTGAAGAGTTAGAGATTTCTCAAAAAGAACTGGCTGCAACCCTTGGAATCAAACAGCCTTCATTGTCAGCAATCGAAAATCGTGGTCATGATCTTAAAATTTCAACGATGAAAAAGTATGTCGAAGCAATGGGCGGAAAACTTCGTATTGATGTAGAGCTTCCAACAGGAAAACACATAGGATTCAATGTCTAATAATAAACCTTTGAAAAATAGTAGTAAATTACTTGTTAACTTGGACAAGTTTATATTTTTAGTCAATGCTGCTGATAGCCTAGAGGAAATTGAAATTATTAGAGATTTATGCTGTGACTATTTTTCACATTGTAAGAAGTCAAGCTATTACACTGATATTTTCGACAATGCTTATTGGATAAAATATTACGAAATAACTTAATCTTTCCAGATTCGCATAAGAGATTTTATGCTAAATAGATATGAGAAAGGCCATAAATTGTGACTTTCTCATATACGAAGAGAGAGCTGAGAACTTTCGTTTTATTGATTTATTCCAAATGAAGCTAATATTGATGTGTGGTGATTTTAATTTTTAGTTGCTTATATTTTCTTTTCGTAGCGCTCAGAGCTGAATTAGACACTTCTGTATAAAATATAGGATCATTCATCAAATCAGAAAATAATTTATATCCAATCAATAATTTACTGTATTTATTCCCATCTTTGAGATTCGTTTCAATTAATTGATCTAAATCTTTTACAGAAAAACTATACATATTAGCCTCGATAGAGTGTTTCTGAACGGGCACCATACAGGGTTGGCGATAGGAACTAAAGTTAAATTAGGTATTGATATATGGAATATTATTGTAAAAATAATAGATTAAACTTATATCGAGGCTAAACTTTACTCCTTTAATAGTAAAAATCTTATTCAGGATCCAAGATATATCCTTCTAAAAGACTTTAGTCCTTCTCTTTTTCAAGTCAAATTTACCCGTAATTCTGGCTAGAATACTCTCTCAAAATTGCATATACCCTATATTTATCTTGATATAAGGTCTTTTCTATAATTTTTTGGATATCTTCACTAGTCCATTTTTGCTGCTTAGCTTTAAAAATGAACTGTGATTGCAGAACAAATGAGTGTTCACCTTTTCTTAAATAAAGATTCTTGACTTTTTTTTGCATAAGAAACAATTCAATAACCTATACTCTTAAACTTTATACTAGTTGAGAAAAATTTACTTTTAATTATAACTTAATAAAACACTTAACTTGTAAAGAAAACTAAATTTCAGTTACTTAATAGACAAAAAAATATTATTATTTTTGTATCAGTAATGTTTAATATTCTTTGGATTGTATGTTGTGGGTTCTTATAGTATTTTTAGGTTTAATCAGTACACTATTAATTATTTCCATATTAAAAGAGTATTTTAAGAATCCTTTCAAATAGAAGAATAAATTCTAGTTTGTTAAGGCTTTGTTGCACAAAGATTTAAAAGTTAAGACTTCTCATATCTACTCAAATTTAAGTGACAACTCGGGTATGTGGTCTGCCTAAGTCCGTAAATTTATTTAATACTGCCATACGTGCATGAATCTCATTGACTTGGCTTTGAAAATTTCTCGCACTGAGTTTATCCCCCAATAATTTGATGCAATGCATCTTGGTTTCAACCAAACTTCGCCGATGATAGCCTGACCATTTCTTCCAAATAGTTCTTCCTAAACGTTTAACTGTTCGAAGCAACTCATTGCGTTCTAGCGAGCTCATCTTTTTATCTTTCCATGGCTTCGCATTTTTTCTTGGTGGAATCACTGCATGTGCTTGCCGATTCGCAATGACCTGTCGGCACTGTTTGGTATCATAAGCTCCATCGGTATAGACGGAGTCAACTCTCTCATCTTGTGGAATCTGATCGAGTAAATCACCAAGTACCTGTGAATCACTCACATTGTTGGTTGTGAGCTGAACAGCGCGTATTTGTAAGGTTTTAGCATCTATACC
>NZ_JAKTIJ010000031.1:0-5414 GCF_027855275.1 Acinetobacter sp. AOR12_HL
ATCACGCTATTCAATGATTCAATTGCATTTGTTGTATAAATCGCATGACGTATTTCAGCAGGATAGCTAAAGATCGTTCGGATATTTTCCCAATTTGCCCGCCAGGATTTTCCAATTTTTGGATACTGATGATTCCATTGATCGCAGAAGATACCTAGGGAATTTAAAGCATTTTCTTCTGTACTTGCCTGATAGATCGCCTTCAATCCTGCTGTTACAGCTTTGTAGTCCTTCCAGCTCACAAATCTCAGGCTATTGCGTACAACATGCACGATACACAGCTGGATGTCAGTATGAGGGTAGACAGAGGCTATCGCATCAGGAAAGCCTTTTAGCCCGTCTACACAGGCAACAAGAATATCTTGCACTCCTCGATTTTTAAGCTCTGTCATGACTGACAGCCAGAATTTGGAACCTTCTGTTTGAGCAAGCCACCTGCCAAGAAGTTCTTTTTGGCCATCCAAGTTAATGCCTAATGCTAAATAAACTGATTTATTGATTACTGTTGAATGCTGACGAACCTTAACAACAATGCAATCTAAATAGACAACAGGATAAAGACTATCGAGTGTTCTATTTTGCCATTCTGTCACTTGTTCAATGACAGCATCCGTTACCTTACTAATAAGGGAGGCAGATACATCGGCATCGTACATTTCTTTAAAAAAAGCAACAATTTCTCTATTTGTCATTCCTTTCGCATATAGCGAAAGAATTTGATCATCCATGCTAGTAATGCGCGTTTGATGCTTCTTAATAATCTGTGGTTCAAAAGAGCCGTCACGATCACGAGGGATATCTAAAGCAAGCTGCCCATCTTGTGTTAGAACTGTTTTGGAGCTAAAACCATTACGTGCATTAGATCCTTTCTTAGGTTGATGCTTTTCATAGCCTAAATGTTCAGAAGGCTCAGTATTCAGAGCGGTTTCGATCATGAACTTTTTAAATATGGCTGTCATTTGGTTTAAATCTTCAGGAGTTTTTAAACCTTTAGCTAATTCAGCTGCCATACTTTTGATTGTAGCTTCATCCATGTGAAGTACCTCTTTTTATTATCCTCAGTAGGATAAATGAAAATTAAGTACTTACACAAAATTTAGAACAGTCCCAATGAAACTGAATGTTCAATTACTTTAAGAAGTGGCCATATTATCCGTGTCGTTGGTCTAGATAACTATGATGACCTTCGTGGATCTGGTTTATTTTTCTTAATTATTGATGAATGGGCCGACTGTAAATGGGCTGCATGGGAAGAAGTGCTTCGCCCGATGCTTTCTACCTGTAAGTATATGGTGAACGGCGAACAGCGAGTTGGTGGCCATGTTTTAAGAATTGGTATGCCTAAAGGCTTTAACCATTGTTATGACACATTCATGGATGGTCAGCCAGGGCATGAACCAGACTGTAAAAGCTTTTCTTACACTTCATTACAAGGTGGAAATATTCCTGAGTTTGAAATCATTGTTGCTAAACGCAAAATGGATCCTAAGACATTTAGTCAGGAACATGAAGCAAGCTTTGAGAGCTATCAAGGTGTCATCTACTATTGTTTTAACCGGTTGCTAAGTGCATCAAGTGAAACAGTTAAGGTTAATGATGTTCTTCATGTGGGAATGGACTTCAACGTAACTAAAATGGCTGCTGTGGTATATGTTCGCCGTGGTGAGCATATGCTGCGGTAGATGAGTTCTTTAATCTATTCGATACTCCAGCAATGATTGAGGCTATCCAAGAGCGATATCCTAATCACGAGGTTGCAGTTTATCCCGATGCTTCAGGTGAGAATCGAAAGTCGAGTAATGCTAGTGAGACAGATCTGGCTTTATTAAGAAAGGCAGGTTTTAAAGTTCATGTGAATAGTCGAAATCCAGCAGTAAAAGATCGTATTAACTCAATGAACGGTATGCTCTGCAATACATTATCTGAGCGCAGATTATTCGTAAATGTAGATAAATGTCCTCACTTTGCTAAATGCCTAGAGCGACGAATCTATGATGATTATGGACAGCCGGATAAGAGTGCCGGTTTTGACCATATGAATGATGCAGGTACATATCCAATCGCTTATTTATTCCCGATCGACAAGAAATCTGTTGGAGTTCGAAGAATTCGCGGGATGTCTTAAACAATGCACCTTTACAGGTGATTTTTTATTGGTGTTTTTATGGCAGTTACTGATAAACATCCGCAGTATATTGCTGCACAAAAAAGCTGGTTGGTTATGCGTGACGCCGTAGCAGGTGAAGAGCAAATTAAACATGCACAAACTAAATACCTAGCTAAATCGACCGGAATGATTGAGGCTGAAAAGCAAGGAGATACGACTGGAGAGATTTATAAAGCCTATCTAAGTCGCGCTCAGTATCCATTATGGGTTCAGGATTCATTACGCACGATGATTGGTTTATTTTCAAAGCTGGAACCTAACATCGTAATTGAGAGTTCTCTGTTAAAGGGTTTAATAGAGAATGCAACCAATGATGGATTTGGCCTTAAACAGCTCTTCATTAGAATTTGTCTTGAACTTCTAGTATTTGGTCGTTGTGGTTTGCTAGTGGATGTTGATTCCAATGGGGTTCCTTACTTTGCGCTTTATGAGGCGCTTTCAATCATTAACTGGAAGGAAAACAGCATTGGTGGGCGAAAAGATTTAAAGCTTTTGGTGCTCGTGGAGCAATTTGATAATAGTGAAGATGAATTTGGCCATAACAGGATTATTAGCTAATTTTAAGGTGTTGGTATTATATGAAAAAGATTATTTTTTTAAGCTTAGTTCTTGGTTTGGTAGGGATTAATGGTTGCTCAAAGGTGGAAAAAGAGTCAAAAGAAGCTATCTTAAGCACCTTAAAAGATCCTGATTCAGCCCAATTCCAAAATATAAAAGGATATTGCGGAGAGGTAAATTCTAAGAATAGCTACGGTGGTTATTCAATTTGCAATAATTTGGGAAGCACACTGCACTCCAAATAAATTATCTTTAAAATAGCGCAATGAGTGTGTAAAGGATGCATATAATCAGTCTCTTATAATGGATGCAAGGCTTAAAGGGGTTTCCAAGGAAAGCTTAAGGAATGAAATACTAACAGACAAAAATGCATCAAAAGCAGAAATTCAAGAAGGCTTAAGAGATATTGATCGTGCGTATAACAGTAATTTCAAAGATAAGGGTCTATAGGCACAGGATGTTGTTGCTAAATGTGTAAAGTTGATTGATTAGTGAATTGGTAAAAAGCACCCTAGGGTGCTTTTTTATTTAGACAAAACGCACTTCAACATGTTTACCAATTGCCGCAGCATATTTTTGCAATGTGGCAATAGATGGTGATGGTTTGCCTGTGATCAATGCTTTTTCTAGCCGTGAAACGGCAGGTACATTTGTTCCCATGCGTTCCGCGATTTGCGCTTGGGATAGACCTGCCTCTCGAAGTGCAGTAAGTACCATATCGAGCAAGGGCATTTCTTCACGTTCAATTCGTTCGTATTCGGTACGCACTGCTGAACGAGATAATGCTAGTGCTTTCATTTCTTCATGTGTTCGCATTTTTCACCTCTTTCATGCGGTCAAGTGCTAGGTTTAGATCTTGCTTAGGTGTTTTTTGGGTTTTCTTAACAAAACTATGGAGCATTACAATGCGTTTACCGACTAGTGTGCAATACATAACACGAGCAATACATTCTTGAGATTTTAAGCGCAACTCAAATAGTCCTTTACTCATTGGTAATGTGTGAGATTCTCCTAAGTTTGCGCCGGGGGTGAGTCTATTACTTTACCCAGTGCATTATTTAATATAGTTCTATAGACATCCAAGCGTTCTTTGTAATTTTCAATAAACTTAGTCAACTCTATGTCATCAGGGCTACTTAACTTACGAAAATGTTTTCACTTCCTATTATTTCACGAAAATCAAAGCTCATTGTGCAACGAATATAAATATAAGATGACTTTTAAATCAGCTTGTCTCTAATCTCGAATCCGCTAATATCCTCAAAAGCTATTTTTCTTGTCCATTTACTTCTTCAAATACACCTTTGTGGTTCAAAAGCATGTGTTTGGTCGGTTGACCAGTGAGCTGATTAATATCCAAAAGATCATAAACCATTTGTTGTCCTAGCTGTTCACGCCGGACGGCTTCAACAATTTCCTGCATGTTTTGAAATTCTTCAAAACTCAGAACAACAGCTTCGGGCGTATTCTTCGTATAAACAAAAACAGGTTTATGACTTTCTTTGACACATTGAACAATTTTGCTCCAAGATTTGCGAACATCAGACGCAGAAACAATCGCACCGTTTATAAAAGTTAATCGACTCATATCTAAGACCTTATACTGGATGGCAAAAATTAAATCACTTTAGAATATTGTTCCGAATGTAAGAAAACGACCGTTATTTATTATGGGGCTATTATATATTTCTAAAATTAGTAGATGATATTTGTATGTAACTATATAATCTAAAAAAATAAATTTTAAATCGTGCAAATTAAAAATAGGGAAAGCTATGCTTACTGGAGTCTATATAAATAATGTTGCTACTTATAGTGTACCAACACAATTAGATGGTTTAAAGCAGATAAATTTTATATTTGGGGCAAATGGGTCTGGAAAAACTACAATTGTAGAATTATAGATCAACCATTAGGCTACACACATTGTTTACTTCAATGGCTTGGTGAAGAACCAATAAAAACTCTAGTCTATAATAAAGATTTTATTGATCGTAATTTCAATCAAGAAAATACCGTTAAAGGAGTTTTTACTCTAGGTGACGATCAAGTTGAGGCAGAAGGTCAAATTGCTTTATTGCGTCCACAAATGAGGGTGAATGGAAGCGTAAAAAACATCAGCCTGAATATCGTCGTCAATGGCGTAAATTACATATGGGTATAGATGCTAAAACCTTACAAATACGCGCTGTTCAGCTCACAACCAACAATGTGAGTGATTCACAGGTACTTGGTGATTTACTCGATCAGATTCCACAAGATGAGAGAGTTGACTCCGTCTATACCGATGGAGCTTATGATACCAAACAGTGCCGACAGGTCATTGCGAATCGGCAAGCACATGCAGTGATTCCACCAAGAAAAAATGCGAAGCCATGGAAAGATAAAAAGATGAGCTCGCTAGAACGCAATGAGTTGCTTCGAACAGTTAAACGTTTAGGAAGAACTATTTGGAAGAAATGGTCAGGCTATCATCGGCGAAGTTTGGTTGAAACCAAGATGCATTGCATCAAATTATTGGGGGATAAACTCAGTGCGAGAAATTTTCAAAGCCAAGTCAATGAGATTCATGCACGTATGGCAGTATTAAATAAATTTACGGACTTAGGCAGACCACATACCCGAGTTGTCACTTAAATTTGAGTAGATATGAGAAGTCTTAACTTTTAAATCTTTGTGCAACAAAGCC
>NZ_JAKTIJ010000032.1:0-10557 GCF_027855275.1 Acinetobacter sp. AOR12_HL
ATCCTACTGAGGATAATAAAAAGAGGTACTTCACATGGATGAAGCTACAATCAAAAGTATGGCAGCTGAATTAGCTAAAGGTTTAAAAACTCCTGAAGATTTAAACCAAATGACAGCCATATTTAAAAAGTTCATGATCGAAACCGCTCTGAATACTGAGCCTTCTGAACATTTAGGCTATGAAAAGCATCAACCTAAGAAAGGATCTAATGCACGTAATGGTTTTAGCTCCAAAACAGTTCTAACACAAGATGGGCAGCTTGCTTTAGATATCCCTCGTGATCGTGACGGCTCTTTTGAACCACAGATTATTAAGAAGCATCAAACGCGCATTACTAGCATGGATGATCAAATTCTTTCGCTATATGCGAAAGGAATGACAAATAGAGAAATTGTTGCTTTTTTTAAAGAAATGTACGATGCCGATGTATCTGCCTCCCTTATTAGTAAGGTAACGGATGCTGTCATTGAACAAGTGACAGAATGGCAAAATAGAACACTCGATAGTCTTTATCCTGTTGTCTATTTAGATTGCATTGTTGTTAAGGTTCGTCAGCATTCAACAGTAATCAATAAATCAGTTTATTTAGCATTAGGCATTAACTTGGATGGCCAAAAAGAACTTCTTGGCAGGTGGCTTGCTCAAACAGAAGGTTCCAAATTCTGGCTGTCAGTCATGACAGAGCTTAAAAATCGAGGAGTGCAAGATATTCTTGTTGCCTGTGTAGACGGGCTAAAAGGCTTTCCTGATGCGATAGCCTCTGTCTACCCTCATACTGACATCCAGCTGTGTATCGTGCATGTTGTACGCAATAGCCTGAGATTTGTGAGCTGGAAGGACTACAAAGCTGTAACAGCAGGATTGAAGGCGATCTATCAGGCAAGTACAGAAGAAAATGCTTTAAATTCCCTAGGTATCTTCTGCGATCAATGGAATCATCAGTATCCAAAAATTGGAAAATCCTGGCGGGCAAATTGGGAAAATATCCGAACGATCTTTAGCTATCCTGCTGAAATACGTCATGCGATTTATACAACAAATGCAATTGAATCATTGAATAGCGTGATCCGCCATTCAACTAAAAAGAGAAAGATCTTCTCTTCTGATGATTCAGTGAAAAAGGTCATTTATTTAGCAACTTCAAATGCTGCTAAAAAATGGACCATGCCAATTCAAAATTGGCGTTTAGCAATGAATTGGTTTACGATTCAGTTCGATGATCGATTAAAAGATCATTTATAAAAAATGGGACTAACACAAAATAATTTACAGGCTCCTAGAAACATGAAAATACATTCTTTTGGTGAACACAATAACATTACTTTATCTAATAATTGTATTGAAGTTCGAGGTGCACGTGAGCATAACCTTAAGGATGTAGATGTTTCTATCCCAAGAAATGCACTTGTTGTTTTCTCAGGTGTATCGGGTTCAGGAAAATCATCACTTGCTTTTGGAACTATTTTTGCTGAAGCACAAAGAAGATATTTCGAATCTGTTGCACCTTATGCAAGACGCTTAATAGATCAGGCCGGAGTACCAGATGTTGATGCTATTGATGGTCTACCACCAGCAGTAGCATTGCAACAACAACGTGGTGCAAGTAATACCCGTTCTTCTGTTGGAAGTGTAACAACTTTATCAAGTCTCGTGCGAATGATTTATTCGCGTGCTGGTGCATATCCTGCCGATCAGCCAATGTTATATGCCGAGGACTTTTCACCGAACACTCCTCAAGGTGCTTGTCCTACCTGTCATGGTTTAGGTCACATTTATGAAGTTACAGAATCGACAATGGTTCCTGACCCAACACTCAGTATTCGTGAGAGAGCTATCGCATCATGGCCACCTGCTTGGCACGGGCAAAACTTACGCGATATCCTAGTAACCCTAGGGTATGATGTTGATCGACCATGGAAAGATTTACCGCAATCGGATAGAGACTGGATTTTATTTACTGAAGAAACCCCAACAGTTCCTGTCTATGCTGGTTTAAGCCCCGCTGAGACTCAATCTGCACTTAAACGTAAACTAGAACCCAGCTATATGGGCACTTTCACTGGTGCTCGTCGCTATGTCCTTCATACTTTTGCTAATACCCAAAGTACGTTGATGAAAAAACGTGTTTCACGTTTTATGGAAGGAAAAATATGCCCTTCCTGTCATGGTAAACGCCTTAAACCAGAAGCCTTATCTATTACCTTTGCTGGAGTAGATATTGGTGAGTTTATGCAACTTTCTTTGGATAAGTTAACTTGCCTGCTTGAGCCCATTGTTCTAGGCAATTTCGACGCTCATGATGCTGGAGAAAAGACTAATAATAAAGTAACCCAACTTGATAGATCTGAACGAGCAACAACAGGTAGAGCAGTGCATTCTGTATCTCCAGATGTAAGACGTACGTCAGCACTTTCAGATGAAAAGAAAATTGCTGCGCAGCGTTTAGCAAATGGTGTGGTGGGGCGTTTAAATCAATTACGCCAGTTAGGTCTTAGTTATCTAACATTAGATAGAGCCACACCGACTCTTTCAGCGGGAGAGTTACAACGTTTGCGTTTAGCAACACAATTAAGTTCTATGCTATTTGGTGTAGTTTATGTACTGGATGAACCGTCTGCTGGATTACATCCTTCAGATAGTCAGTCATTATATGATTCTCTCGATAAATTAAGAGACGCTGGAAACTCCGTATTTGTTGTAGAGCATGATTTAGAGCTCATGCGTCGTGCTCAATGGTTAGTGGATGTTGGACCAGATGCAGGAGAGCAAGGTGGTAATATTTTATATAGTGGAGTACCTCAGGGTTTAAGTGAGATTTCAGCTTCACGTACTGCAAGTTATTTATTTAATAAAATCCCAGTTACTCAAAGTTATGGACGTACACCCTCTGGTTGGCTTGAACTTAACAATATTTACCGACATAACCTGCATAATATTGATGCTCGTATACCTCTTGGTGTACTTACAGCAGTTACAGGTATTTCAGGTTCAGGTAAATCTAGTCTCGTTTCTCAAGCTTTACCCGAGTTAGTACTTTCATATTTAGGCAATGAATCTGAAACTGAAAACAATAATGAAAATAATCCTTTAAATGAAGGAATGTTGGTTACCGAGGTTACACAGGGTTCTCTGGCTGGTGATGTGGAGGCTATACAGCGTCTGGTACAGGTTGATCAAAAACCAATTGGCCGTACTCCACGTTCTAATCTGGCAACTTATACGGGTTTATTTGATCATGTTAGAAAGTTATTTGCTGGGACTCCTGAAGCTCGCCAAGCTCATTATGATGCTGGACGTTTTTCGTTTAATGTGGCTAAAGGGCGATGTGAAACTTGTGAAGGTGAAGGCTTTGTCAGTGTAGAATTATTGTTTATGCCAAGTGTATATGCCCCTTGTACGACATGTCATGGTGCTCGATATAATGATGACACTCTGAAAATTCGCTGGAATGGACGTAATATTGCTGAAATATTAGGAATGACCGTCAATGAAGCACGTGATTTTTTTGATGGAGAGGTCTCGATTGCTCGTTCACTACAATTATTAAAGGAAATTGGCCTTGGTTATTTACGTTTAGGGCAACCAGCGACTGAACTATCTGGTGGAGAAGCGCAACGTATTAAATTGGCGACCGAGCTGCAACGCAATCAGCGTGGAAATACACTGTATATACTTGATGAGCCAACTACAGGTTTGCATCCATCAGATGTAGATCGATTGTTAGTTCAATTGCAGCGATTAGTCGATGCGGGTAATACCGTGGTTATGATTGAGCATGATATGCGTGCCGTTGCACAAGCAGATTGGGTGATTGATGTGGGACCAGGTGCTGGAAATGCTGGTGGGAATATTGTTGTGGCAGGAACACCAAAACAAATAACAGAAAATCAAGATAGCCGTACTGCTCCATATTTAGTTAATGAGTTAGTGAGTCGTGATACTAAACATTGATATTGCGAGTGGGTAGAATAAAACCTTAAATTAAAAACCTGTAAAATCAATCAGATATTTTTTTAGGTGGTGTGTGAGCATGAAATCTAAAATTTTTTTCAACTAAGGGCTTTGTTGCACAAACCTATTTCTAAAGGCTTATTCCACAATATAATTTTCAAATGAATAAGCCCGCACCTAAAATCTACCGCACAACCAATTGGCCCGCATATAACCGAGCACTCATGAGTCGCGGAAATATTGCCATTTGGTTTGATCCTGTTACGCAATGGTATGCGCCATCAAAAGGCAAACAAGGGCGAAATCAAACCTACTCCGACGCAGCCATCCAATGCTGCTTAATGATTAAATCCTTATTTCGTCTGTCTTTACGTATGGTTACTGGCTTTGTGCAAAGTCTGATTAAACTTTGCGGATTAAATTGGATAGCTCCAGATTACACTACGCTTTGTAGAAGACAAAAGCATATTGATATTGTAATCAGCTACCAAAAAAGTAGAGATGGGCTGCATCTACTCATGGGCTCTACAGGCATGGAGTTTGTAGGTGAGGGTGAATGGAAGCGCAAGAAACATGGACCTGAATATCGTCGCCAATGGCGTAAACTACATATTGGTATAGATGCCAAAACCCTGCAAATACGAGCATTTCAGCTTACAACCAATAATGTCAGTGATTCACAGGTGCTTGGTGATTTACTTAATCAGATTCCACAAGATGAGCGGATTGACTCTGTTTATACCGATGGAGCTTATGACACCAAGCAATGCCGTCAGGTCATTGCAATTGCAGATCGGCAAGCGCATGCGGTGATTCCACCTAGAAAAAATGCGAAACCATGGAAAGATACAAAGAGTAGCTCGCTAGAACGAAATGAATTACTTCGAACAGTTAAACGTTTAGGCAGGATACTATGGAAAAAATGGTCAGGCTATCATTGGCGAAGTTGGTTGAAACTAAGATGCATTGCATCAAATTATTAGGAGATAAACTCAGTGCAAGGAGTTTTGATAGCCAAGTCAATGAGATTCATGCACGTGTAGCAGTGCTCAACAGATTTACGGAATCAGGTCGACCATTTACCCAAGTTACG
Organism: Acinetobacter sp. AOR12_HL; assembly: GCF_027855275.1. Taxonomy (NCBI): domain Bacteria; kingdom Pseudomonadati; phylum Pseudomonadota; class Gammaproteobacteria; order Moraxellales; family Moraxellaceae; genus Acinetobacter; species Acinetobacter sp. AOR12_HL. The sequence continues at coordinate 5,046 of NZ_JAKTIJ010000032.1, forward strand.
CCTTAAATTTGGCTCAATTAGGGGCGCTTTGCATTTCAAATCTTTGTGCAACAAAGCCCTTAAAAACAAGAAAAAGAGGATTGATAAAATGATGATAAAAAATAAAAAAGCGCCTGATGGCGCTTTCCTTTAATCATATTTATGGCGTCAGAATTACTTTACGACAGTCTTCTTCTTTTTTATCAAAAATACGGTAACCTTCCGCAGCATCTTCCAGTTTCATGCGATGGGTAATAATCAGATCTGGAGACAGATCTCCATTTTCGATATGTTCTAGCAACTGCGGCAAGTAATTATGCACATGAGTTTGTCCCATTTTAAAGGTTAAACCTTTGTCAAAGGCATCACCAAACAGGAAGCCGTGAATTGGACCGGCATAAACTCCAGGTACACTCACCACACCGCCGCGGCGGACCGCTGCAATACATTGTCTTAACGCTGAACCACTCGAACCTTCTAATTTCAGGTTAGTCATTACAGTTTCCAGCATGCTGCCTTTGGCTTCAAAACCGACCGCATCAATGACGGCATCGACTCCACGATAACCCGTGGTATTTTGAATGATAAATTCAGCGGCATCGACTTCATCAAAATTGACCGGAATCACCCCATAGGTTTGATGTGCGAAACTCAGACGATAAGGATGGTGATCGACCATAAAAATCTGCTCGGCACCGAGCATCCGCGCACAGGCAGCAGCCAGCAGACCGACTGGGCCAGCACCATAAATCGCCACACTGGAACCTCGACCAACTTGGGCATTTTTCACTGCTTGCCAGGCGGTTGGCAGAATATCAGTCAGGAATAATACTTTTTCATCAGGCAGGGAACCTGGCACTTTAAATGGTCCGATATTGCCCTTGGGAATCCGTACATATTCAGCCTGACCACCCGGTATACCACCATACAGATGGCTAAAGCCAAATAAAGCTGCCCCTGGTGGAATCTGTTTTTTATTGAGAATTGCACCACGGCCGGTATTGGTATTTTCACAGGCAGCCATTAGTTCATGTTCACAGAAAAAACAGTGACCACATGCAATCACGAAAGGAATAATTACCCGGTCGCCTTTTTTGACTTCTGTGACTTCAGGGCCGACTTCTTCTACAATTCCCATAAATTCATGGCCGAAAATATCTCCATCTTCAGTGGCCGGAATTTTACCCCGGTATAGGTGCAGATCTGAGCCACAGATGGCAGTCGCTGTCACCCTTAAAATGACGTCATCTGGTTCCTGAATCACTGGATCTGGAACGGATTCAACTCGTACATCCCGAGCACCATGATAGGTAAGAGCACGCATGCGGATTTCCTCTTTCTAGTTCAACATTAAACAGACTCGTATCAAGGCTGCCAAAAATAAAAAACACTTTTATTAGAGCCTTATGCACCAAGAAATCGCTGTAAATTAATGTATGAAATAAGACATCCGAGTGTTTAAAAAATAAACTTATATAGGGTTTACGTAATTCGTGACCTTATGTGTCGAATGAATAGAAAAGAATTAAAGAAACATCTAGTAATTTCTATAACTTATAGATTGTTAATTCTGTGCTATCTATTATTTTTAGAAATAAATGTCCCTAACATAATCATAGAGGTACTAACTCCCCCTATTACTAAACTCATGAGTATTATTTCTATACTTAATATCTCTGTCCAATGGCTATGGTCACTCCACGGAATATATATGCCATGTCCAAATAAAAAATTTATAGTGCATAAAATAAGGAAGCTAATGAGAGTGGATATTATCAAGGTAACTATAAGATTTTTCCAAACCTCCTTATTTTTAGAAAGAGTTATTACTTTAATCGTTATACTCTGTAAATAAATATCGTAGATTTCAGCTCTAAAAATTTGATTTATTTAACAATATTTTAGTATTTGGCGTATTTTGCCACTGAATATTATTTGATTAGTACACAAAATAGTGAACAGAAACTAGCTGTGGTTTCTTGTTGGCTTTCAAAGATCTTTAGTTTATAAGCCCACCTCACTTTCCTTGAGTGGGCTTTTTTTTATGCTATTGCTTCGCTCGGCAAATATTTTTTAAACAAAAAAATGATAAAGAAGCCTTTTAGATACATCTTTTAAACATTTTGATTCATATTGCATTTATAATAAATATGCTAACTAGTTGTTCCATTCCCTCAGAGGTTAGTAAAAACTATTGTTTCAGCATGAAATAATGATTTGGCCCACTTCTGTGGGTTTTTTAATGCCTTAAAACGCTCTCGTTTGCCCTCTAAGGTCTTTTTCATTTCATATTTTTTACAATTATGATTAGTCAAGAAATGGATCAGATATGAAGTTAACGCGCTTAAATGGTTTAATCACTTATAATTGATTCATGAATCCTTTGTTTTTCCTTGTCATTTTCTATCTTAACGGCTAAGGCTAATACAATTATCATTGTGATGAGACAGATTATTTTGATCTTCATTTTTCTGCCTCCACTTAGAAATAACTTAATGAATATTAGCATTTTAACTCGATACTTTGAAGTATGATTAAGCCTTGTTTCAAAGTCGAGTTATTTTGCGAGGCGGTGATCTCATTAGTAATGATAAAAAATAAGTAATGTACCACTCACCTGATATTTTTTAGGGTCGATTAGGCACCAGTCATAGGTTTTTTCTTTAATGTTATTCGGTTCAAATAAGTACACAGCTTTTTAGCCATAATTCTGATTAATATTTTTCCATCACACTCTTTGATTTGTAGCGGATATTTTTAAGTATAGTCATATCAACTCTATGTTCGTCTAGTTCATCTTTGCTTGGTACATACAGGAATATTGCCAAAAAGAACACCATAAGAGAGCTTGTAATCAGAGAAAAGGTAGGGGCAAAATTTTAATGCCAGTTGATCGCTCGTAGATACTCGCTCGGTTCGGCACTGTTGCAAATAGGGATCTGAGTCGATGATTTTCCCTTCAAAAAAGCTTAGAGACCGAAAACTTTATTTACTAGCCAAACTTCTCCTAGAATATTACCGTTATAAAATAATGAAGCTTGTGCTTTGCGTAGAGCACGCATAACCTCAATACCTTTAATTGTGGCATAAGCCGTTTTCATAGACTTGAATCCCAACGTAGCCTTGATGATCCGTTTAAGCTTGCCATGATCACATTCAATCACGTTATTCTTGTATTTAATCTGTCGATGCTCCAGATCTTCAGGACACTTTCCTTCGTGTTTTAGTCGCGACAAAGCACGGCCATAGGTATGAGCCTTATCAGTGTTTATGACTCGTGGAATCTGCCATTTTTTGACATGATTCAAAATCTTACCAAGAAAACAATAAGCTGAATGGGTATTTCGTCTAGCAGAAAGATAGAAATCAAGAGTATGGCCACGTTGGTCAACTGCTCGGTATAGATATGCCCATTTGCCATTCACTTTTACGTAAGTTTCATCCAGATGCCATAAATGTCGATCTTTAGGATTACGCCAATACCAACGTAAACGTTTTTCCATTTCAGGAGCATAACGCTGAACCCAACGATAAATCGTGGTGTGATCGACATTTACTCCCCGTTCAGCGAGCATTTCCTGAAGTTCACGATAGCTGATGCCATATTTACAGTACCAACGGACGGCCCAAAGAATGATTTCGCCCTGAAAATGACGACCATGGAAAGCATTCATCTGCTGATCCTTTAGCTAAAAGAGTATTTAGCTTACCATCAGCAGCTATTTGCAACAGTGCCACAATTGCCAATAAAGGGACAATCAACAAGTCTTCAAACAGCAGAATCGAGACAATTTTTTGTCCGCGTGGTTGAGCAATGTCTCCACGATCTCCCAAAAGTTGCATTACAATTGCAGTCGAGGTGAGTACAAAGCCTGCAGCACACACAAAACTCACTTGCCAAGAATAGCCATAGACCAAGCCTACAGCCGTTAGCCCCAATGAACAGGCACTAATTTGTAATGTACCTAATCCAAAAATTTCTTTTCTTAAACTCCATAAATACGATGGACGCATTTCTAGTCCAATCACAAACAGATACATCACAATACCAAGCTCAGCGATATGCAGAATAGACGCAGAATCGTAGAAAAATGCCAGTCCAAATGGACCAATAATTAATCCTGCAATTAAATATCCCAATACCGAGTTTAATCCTAGGCGCTTGATTAAGGGGACTGCGATCACTGCAGCCGTGAGCAATATGACAGGGGATAGAAGGCTGATTGAAACGTACCGGGTTTGTCGGAGACTTTTTTATTTAAGTTAGGCCACCTGACCTAACGGGTTAATCTTATCATAGTACATTGCTTCAAACTCAAAAGGCGATACATAACCCAGTGCACTGTGTACACGCTTTTTATTGAACCAATCTACCCAGTTTAGTGTCGCAAGTTGTACATCTGCTAAACCTTGCCAAACTGCTTTTAGATATTCAATCACCTATGTTTTGTATAAGCCATTCACCGTTTCAGCCAAAGCATTATCGTATGAATCGCCTGTCGTACCGACTGATGCTCGTAAATTTGCTGCTTCTAAACGATTGGTATAGCGAATGGAAAGATATTGCACACCTCTGTCGGAATGATGAATCACATTCTTTGGCATGCCTCGATCATGCAATGCTTGCTCCAATGCATCGAGCACCATATCTGTATTCATCCGTGTAGATACTTTCCATCCAACAATTGCTCGTGAAAACACATCAATAATAAAGGCGGTATAGACCCAGCCTGAATGAGTTTGAATATACGTAAAGTCACCGACCCATAGTTGGTTTGGATGATCAGCACTAAAATTACGTTTCACTAAATCATCTGCCCGTTTTTGGTCATCTCGGCTACGGGTAGTTTGTTTATTCTTACCACGCCAAACACCTTGTATACCTAGCTTCTGCATCAATCGAGCAACTGTACAACGTGCAATCACATAGCCTTCACGTTTCAGTTGTTGCCAGACCTTACGCACACCGTATCGACCTGAACTTTCTTTCCAAATTCGCTTGATCTCCTCAGCATGATGCAAGTCATGTAAATCTCGTTTCGCTCGATGTTCTGGATTTACTGTGAGATCTAAAGTCCGGTAATAGGTTGAAGGTGCGATCGGTAAAATTCTACAAATCGCCTCGACTCCGTACAGCTGTTTATTATTATGGATAAAATCCACCATTATTTGTGTGGGCGGTCGAGCTCCGCCTGGGCGAAAAAAGCGGCTGCTTTACGTAGAATCTCATTGGCGCGTTGCAGTTCTTTATTTTCACGTTCGAGTTGTTTAATACGTTCTTGATCTGAAAGCTGCTGTACTTTAACTGGATTTTGTTTATCTAAATATTTTTGATACCAAACACGTAGTGTTTCAGGACTACAACCTATCTTGGGAGCAATAGCGGTGATCGCAGCCCAATTCGATGGATAATCTTTTTCAGATTCAATCAATAATTGAACCGCTCTTTCTCTGATTTCAGGGGTATATTTTAATTTTGTCATCGGGATAGTCTCTCAGAATATTGACTCTCCGACAAACCCGGTACGGTTCA
>NZ_JAKTIJ010000033.1:0-20936 GCF_027855275.1 Acinetobacter sp. AOR12_HL
TGAACCGTACCGGGTTTGTCGGAGAGTCAATATTCTGAGAGACTATCCCGATGACAAAATTAAAATATACCCCTGAAATCAGAGAAAGAGCGGTTCAATTATTGATTGAATCTGAAAAAGATTATCCATCGAATTGGGCTGCGATCACCGCTATTGCTCCCAAGATAGGTTGTAGTCCTGAAACACTACGTGTTTGGTATCAAAAATATTTAGATAAACAAAATCCAGTTAAAGTACAGCAGCTTTCAGATCAAGAACGTATTAAACAACTCGAACGTGAAAATAAAGAACTGCAACGCGCCAATGAGATTCTACGTAAAGCAGCCGCTTTTTTCGCCCAGGCGGAGCTCGACCGCCCACACAAATAATGGTGGATTTTATCCATAATAATAAACAGCTGTACGGAGTCGAGGCGATTTGTAGAATTTTACCGATCGCACCTTCAACCTATTACCGGACTTTAGATCTCACAGTAAATCCAGAACATCGAGCGAAACGAGATTTACATGACTTGCATCATGCTGAGGAGATCAAGCGAATTTGGAAAGAAAGTTCAGGTCGATACGGTGTGCGTAAGGTCTGGCAACAACTGAAACGTGAAGGCTATGTGATTGCACGTTGTACAGTTGCTCGATTGATGCAGAAGCTAGGTATACAAGGTGTTTGGCGTGGTAAGAATAAACAAACTACCCGTAGCCGAGATGACCAAAAACGGGCAGATGATTTAGTGAAACGTAATTTTAGTGCTGATCATCCAAACCAACTATGGGTCGGTGACTTTACGTATATTCAAACTCATTCAGGCTGGGTCTATACCGCCTTTATTATTGATGTGTTTTCACGAGCAATTGTTGGATGGAAAGTATCTACACGGATGAATACAGATATGGTGCTCGATGCATTGGAGCAAGCATTGCATGATCGAGGCATGCCAAAGAATGTGATTCATCATTCCGACAGAGGTGTGCAATATCTTTCCATTCGCTATACCAATCGTTTAGAAGCAGCAAATTTACGAGCATCAGTCGGTACGACAGGCGATTCATACGATAATGCTTTGGCTGAAACGGTGAATGGCTTATACAAAACATAGGTGATTGAATATCTAAAAGCAGTTTGGCAAGGTTTAGCAGATGTACAACTTGCGACACTAAACTGGGTAGATTGGTTCAATAAAAAGCGTGTACACAGTGCACTGGGTTATGTATCGCCTTTTGAGTTTGAAGCAATGTACTATGATAAGATTAACCCGTTAGGTCAGGTGGCCTAACTTAAATAAAAAAGTCTCCGACAAACCCGGTACGGTTCAGTTGCTGCACGCGCTGGTGTCGGCGTGAATACGGTTTCGAATCTTGAAGCGGCACGAAATGTATCTGTTGAAAATTTAGTCCGTATTGCAATGGTCTTGGGTCGATTAAACAAACTTCAGGAGCTGTTTCAACCTCAGCTTAACAGTGTAAAAGATATTCTACGCTATGAAAGTCAAAGTAAGCACCAGCGTATTAAGAGGAAGGGATAATGCTCAACAGTCTTAATGTTTATTACAACGGTTGGGGCGAATCATGGTTATGGGGAACGCTGATTAGTTCAACAGCCACCACAGGTAGACCCACTATTGCTTTTGAATATAGTCCAGAAGCAATACAGCGAGGTTTCAGCTCTCTTCTTATTTACTCCCTTTAAAAGGTCTACCACTGAGACAGGGTTTTCCTACTTATCAAATGGGATTACCTGGTCCAGTCTATGATGCTTTGCCGGATGGTTGGGGCATGTTATTAATGGATCGATATTTTCGAAAAATTGGACTGCATCCGGCACGAATCAGCCCTTTGGAACGTCTAACTTATATTAGCACCCATGCAATAGGTGTTCTCTCCTTTGAACCCTGTGTCGCAGAGATGCAAACTTCAGAGAATATTCCCCTGCCGCAATTGGCACAGGAAGTCCAAGAAGTCCTCAAAGGAGAAGGTGGCGAATTTTTACAACATTTGCTGGTCAGGGTGGCTCCCCCCAAGGTGCCAGATCCAAAGCATTGGCTTACCGAAATCCTGTCAATTTTGAGTTTTCGACGCAAGCTTCTGATCAAAATGAAGCCTGGCTGATTAAGTTTCCTGCTCAGCAAGAGTATCCTGAAGTCTGCGCCATTGAAGCCGTCTATGCAGAATGTTTGCGACTTTGTGCAATCGAGACTCCAGACACCCATTTTTTTAATTTGCCCAATGGTTTAATGGCTTTTGCTTCTAAACGATTCGACCGTCAAAATGGCATGCGGATTCCAATGCAGAGTTTGGCTGCATATACCGGAGCAGACTATAAAGTTCCAGGTAGCCTAGACTATCGCAATTTTCTTCGGGCAACCTTGATGTGTACGCAAGATGTGCGGAAAGGCTGCATACTTTTAAACGTGCTGTGTTTAATGTACTTTTCAATAATCGGGATGACCATACCAAGAATTTTTCTTTTCTCATGGCAAAAAATGGTCAATGGAAATTGGCTCCAGCCTATGATGTGACCTTCTGTGAAGGTCCAGGTGGTTATCATCAAATGGACATTATGGGAGAAGCGCTCAATATTTCTCGAAATGACATACATAAACTCGGTACTTCAGAAGCGAATCTGACTACTCTAGAAGTCGATGAGATCATCTTGGCCATGCATGAAATTGCACTTCAATTTAGTCAAATTGCGCAACGCCTGTATCCTCATCAAATTCGAGAATCTACCCTAGAGATGATTCAATCACGAATTCAACAAAATATTGATTTTTTAACTGAAACCTAAGCGTAAATATAAACTAAGCGCCAACCATCAACTTATAGTTAGTCGCTACATAATCTGTAGAACCTGTGAATTAGCTCGCTTTATAATCACGAATATTAGATGGATCACCGCCAAGATACGTTCTGCAAACGTGAAATCACTACATCCAGATCGAAAATCGCTAAGAAAAAACTATCACCAAAAAAAAAGGTCTGCACTATGAATAGATACAGACCAAACTCTGGATAACTACCAGCACGAGAAATATGTCGCAATTTTGCATAGACATGAATTTGATAAAATCAGCCCAGAAAGCCAGAAATTCATAAAAAATATTTCATCAATCCCCTATAACTTAATCACGTTCATGGTCGATCTTAAATCTTGCGAAAAGTACTCATGCTGACCTAGCCAAACTGTAAAACTCATGTATTCATAGCCTTTAAATGAATCTTTCAATCGTTATATTTAAGGTAAAAACTAGTAATCAGAAGTTATTATCATCCCCATATAAAACAAACATCAGATTAAAAATAATAACTTTGTAAATTATTTATTCCATTTTTTTTATATTTAGTGTTATCTTTCCTAACTTCATCTGGGAGAGTTGAGTTTGATCATAAACCATTCGATAGCCTGCTTGTTGCATTTCTGCGATCAAATTCCGTTGGTCTATCCGTTCTCCCCCTTGATCTTTCGGCAGAAATTGACGTTTACCCCCGCCTAGAATCACATCAACCCCATCTTTTAATTTGACGTTATAACGCTGATAGATATCACTTTGCGAACTTGGTACTAATTGGGATGCTATGTCATTTTCAGCATCACGATGACAAATATGAGCATAAGTCGATGCTGGTGTAGCATGCGTAATGCGAGTTGTTGTGACTACCCCTGTACCCCAACCTCGTGCTTTGGCCAATTCGAGTAAAGTTTGGGTGTCTTGCTTATTTTGATTCTGAGGATTGGTTCCACATTGATGATTTCCGGCCTGATTTGGTTCTACTGCAATTGTTCCAGTCTGCATGGATATCACTTCATTTTTCATTTTTACACCTGTCATATAGGCACCCATCGATGGTGCGCTATCTGTAACCTGTGCACCTTCTGAGAAAGTACGAACAAATGCTGACTCTGGCAGTTGATCTATTGGCAGTTGGCCATCTTCACCAACAGCATAAATTCGTACAGCTGTTAGTGTCGTGATACCCATTCCATCTCCCAAGAAAAAAACCACACGTTGAGGCTGTTTTGATGGTTGTACTGAAGTAGAAGTTGATTGAACAAAAGCAGGACTGTGACAGCCCGTCAAAATAACTGTGCCCAAACTACACCATGCCAAACTTATTAATTTTTTATTAAATTTTTTCTTATGCCAAAGCATTGCATCAACTCATCTTAGGATGGTCGGAAAATACGCTTTAAATATTCAATTTACATGACAAATTTATGAAAATATTATTTTGACTACTTATATAAATTTTCCTAATTGCAAAAAATAGTGTAGCAACTTGCTACACTATTTTTTTACTTTATTTTTCTAACATTCGTTTTAGGAAAGCTTTTAATTCTTGTAAATTTTGATCATCAAATTGGCCCATTTTTAAAGATACCTTTAATGTATTATGGTCAAATTTGATATTACCAGCAACTTTCCCATCATATTCAATTTTATGTACAATTGAAGTTTGAATTACTTCTTTCGTTTCTCTTGACTTAAAGATTTTTTCAGCTAGTGATGCCAGTTTTGTCTGTTCAACTTCTTTTTTAAGCAATTTTGACCATGCTTCGAATAATGCTTCTTTAGCTTTTTCATGGTTTTCATCATGATCTGATAGAAACTTTTTCACTGCTGTAGCAGCGGTCCGTGCTAATAATGACGGCTGTTTCTCCAAATCTTCAATCAACTCTCCAGGTAATTTTTCAAAAGATAAATATTTATACATATCTTCACGATTCATACCTAATGACTTTGCTAACTTCTGCTTATTTTTTTTTAATTTTTCATCCAAAGAAGTTAATCCAACATATATTTCATAATCTGTCAGATCTTCTCGCTTTAAATTTTCAGCTAATGTTAATAAAGCAACTTCTTCATCCGATGCATCAATAATGATTACTTCAATGGTATTCTTATTGAGAAATTGGTGGGCTTTCAATCGTCTTTCACCAGCAATCAACTCATATTTATCATTTATTCTACGAACTGCAATTGGTTGTAATAGCCCAATTTCTTCAATTGATGCTGCTAAATCTTCAATATCTTGTTGATTAAAGAGTTTTCGAGGCTGGTTAGGGCTAGCCTGAATATCTGTAATTTGTACATTACGTCTTAGCTCTTTGACATCGTTAATATGCTCCTTTTGGGCATGTTGATGCTTTTGAGTATTTTGCTGAAGACGTTTAGCCAATAGCTCTTTATTACTTACCATAGTATTTCCAGAATTATATTATCCGACACGCTGAACAATTTCTTGTGCTAAAGTTTCAAAAGCTTTTCGAACTTTTGAGTTTTTATCAACAGATAATAAAGGTTGTTGCAAAATTGCAGCTTGATTAACCTTAGTGCTCATTGGAATTGTGGTATGCAATAATTCTCCAACTTGATTAAATGCTTCATCTTTTATTAATTTACATACATTCTGACGCTCATCATGTTTAATTAATAAAGCACCTAAGAGTTCTAATTCAGGGTTAACTCTTCTAATTTTACTTAAATGATTAATTAAATCAGTAACACCATAGAGACCGTATTGTGAACCAGATTCAATTGGAACAATAACATGTGTCGAAGCGGCTAAAGCATTGCTGGTTAGTAATTTTAAGCTAGGAGGGCAATCAATAAGAATGTAGTCATATAATCCTTCTAGAATTTCCAATTTATTTGAAAGTTCCTCGGATGGTCTTGGTGCATCATCTTTCAATTGATCTTCAGTTTTACCAAGAGTTAATGAGCCATATATTAAGGAAACATTTTTAAATTTTGTTTCTTCTTCTAATGCTTCCGATAATAGACTTATATCACCAATAAGTAATTCAGCTGATGTAGTTTCAACTTCGCTAGGGTGTCTTAATCCTATATGTAAACTTGCATTTGCTTGTGGATCCAGATCAATTACTAAGACCTTATTTCCTAATTCAGCAAGTTCTGAAGCAAGATGTACTACAGTAGTTGTTTTCCCGCAACCACCTTTATGATTAGCTACAGCAATGATTTTAGTTGACATATTTGTCTTAAGGAATTTACTTTGATTTCATTTAATATAAAGATATTTGTAGCAACTTGCTACAGTTCCTTTGTCATATTTTTATCTTTTGAATTCAAAAGATGTGGGAAAAACATTTCTTAACTTTTTTAAAAAATATAGCTAGCTAATTTTAATTATTATTAATTAGTTAATTAGTTAATTATAATTAGACAAGTCTTATTTGTTTAAAAAACAATTAGATAGATTTTTTAAAGTGGAAGGTTTGTCACTAATAAGTGGAAGGCCTGTCACCGATAAGTGGAAAGTTTGTCACTAATAAGTGGAAGGTTTGTCACTAATAAGTGGAAGGTTTGTCACTGATAAGTGGAAGGTTTGTCACTATGGTGGAAGACTTGTCATTGTGATTTATTTTAATGTGTATTTTTTAATTTAAAACAATACAATTCAACTGCTTGTGATGTTGATAAGTTTGTTTTTATTGAAATAAAGGTGGAAGACTTGTCATTAGATGTTTTTTATTCTGTGGATAAAATATTTGTATAAAATTTAATTGATAATATGATGTTTGATAGTCAAGAATACCGGAATGGTGGAAGGCTTGTCACTTTAATGGTGGAATATATGTTGAGTAATTCCACTTTAGTGGTGCTTTAGGCTATTCCTATTTTCAAATTGATTGCTTGAGCGACACAGATGAATTATCAAAGGTGGAAGAACTGTCACTTAAAAGTGTTTGTTTTTATATTTATTCCACCATAAGGCTGAATAGTACCAAAATTGCACTTTAATAGTGACACTTCTTCCACTCTTAAGGTGTTTGATGGGCATAAACTGAGTTAATTTAATGTAAGTAAGAGAAAATAGTGAGCGGTTTGCATCTTCTTCCACTTTTGTGTATAACATGTAGAAAATATTTTAATCTTTCCACTTATGAGCAATCACAACGAACCAGAAGAATTAGAACATCTACCTTATTGTATTGGTAGCATTCGACATAATGGAGTAGTCAGCACTAGTAACCGTCTGATTAGACCAATTGAATTATCATCTAATGAGTATAAAGCTCTTCTTTATGCAATGGCTGTTGCGAATTATGGTGAGAAGAATAATCAAGATCGTGAAATTACAGAGCAAACTTATATTTATTTGCATAAAGATGATTTAGGAGAATTATTAGGATTAGATAAAAAGAATTCCATTAATGTTGCTATTGATCGTATTTATAAAGAATTATCATCACGAGTAGCTCATTTTGTAATTGAAGAGCCCGTGGATGATAATAAGCGTAAAGTTAAAAAAGTACACTCAGTAGTACCAATTATTCGTGAACTCCGTTGGGAAGATGATGCTAAAAATGCTTTGCAGATACGTTTCACCAGTGAAGTACTTCCGTATTTTACTCGTTTAGCAAATGGAAATTTTACGACCTATCAATTGAAAGATTTATTTGCTTTGAACTCTGTAACCAGTATGAGTTTGTATTCATACTTTATCAAAAATGAATTTAAGTATGCTAATCAAGATTCTTATGAGGTTGAACTTTCACTTGAGAATATCAAAGCATTAATTGATATTGGGGAGAAAAAATACGATCGTTGGGTTGATTTTAGACGATACGTTTTAGACAAGATTATTGAAGAAATTAATGAAAAGACTAGTCTTCAATTAGAGTACGATACCATCAAGAAAGGTCGACCTATTGTCGGAGTTCGATTTAAAATTCTTAATAGGCATGCCACTGAAGTTGTTGTATCTAAAACTAATGATAAGACTCAAATCTATTTAGATGTCAATTTTGAGGATAATGCGCTTGTTAAAGAATTAGGTGCGAAGTTCGATATGACTGTAAGGTCTTGGTACATCTATGCAAACGACCCAAATTATAAACAGTTTAGTAAGTGGTTTAAGACAGAAGGGTGCTTAACTGAATCTCAAGCAAATGTGATAGTTAATGATATTATGTTCCAAATGGATTTTGCTGTAGCTGGCAGTTCAATGAGTGAATTTAAGAAAGAAATGAAATATAAATTAAAAAATAATCCAAATTTTGTAAAAGAAAATAGAAAACGATTGAATGAAATCTTTGGAAAAGACGTTATATGACTGTGTAGCAAGTTGCTACACTTTTTACTATAAGATGTAAAATAAGCTTGATATCAGTTTATGTCATATTTTTATAGGGCTTTGTTGCATAAAGGTTTGAAAGATAGAAGCGATCCTAATTGAGCCAAATTCAAGTGAAAACTTGGGTGTGAGGGCGCCCAAGCCTGTAAATTATTTTGTGTAAGTTCCATTTTTTATAAATGATCTTTTAATCGATCATCGAACTGAATCGTAAACCAATTCATTGCTAAACGCCAATTTTGAATTGGCATCGTCCATTTCTTCGCAGCATTTGATGTTGCTAAGTAAATGACCTTCTTTACTGAGTCATCAGATGAAAAGATTTTCCTTTTCTTCGTTGAATGGCTTATTACGCTATTCAACGACTCAATCGCATTTGTTGTATAAATTGCATGACGTATTTCGGCTGGATAGCTAAAGATCGTTCGGATATTTTCCCAATTGGCCCGCCAGGATTCTCCAATTTTGGGATACTGGTGATTCCATTGATCACAGAAGATGTCTAGGGATTTTAAAGCATTTTCCTCTGTACTTGCCTGATAAATCGCTTTCAGACCCGACGTAACAGCTTTGTAGTCTTTCCAGCTTACAAATCTCAGGCTATTGCGTACAACATGCACGATACACAGTTGAATATCAGTATGAGGGTAAACAGAGGCTATCGCGTCAGGGAAGCCTTTTAATCCATCTACACAGGCAACAAGAATGTCCTGTACTCCTCGATTTTTTAGCTCTGTCATAACTGACAGCCAGAATTTGGCACCTTCTGTCTGAGCAATCCACATACCCAGTAATTCTTTTTGCCCATCCATATTGATGCCTAAAGCAAGGTATACGGACTTGTTAATCACATTGGAGTGCTGACGGACTTTGACAACAATACAGTCAAGATAGACAACAGGATAAAGGCTATCTAAGGCTCTATTTTGCCACTCAGTCACTTGCTCAATCACAGCATCAGTAACTTTGCTGATGAGAGATGCTGACACATCGGCATCGTACATTTCTTTGAAGAAGGCTACAATTTCCCTATTAGTCATTCCTTTTGCATACAGTGAGAGGATTTGGTCATCCATACTGGTGATGCGTGTTTGGTGCTTTTTGATAATTTGTGGCTCAAATGAACCTTCTCGATCACGGGGAATATCTAAAGCCAGTTGTCCATCTTGAGTTGTAATGGTTTTAGAACTAAACCCATTACGGCTATTTGAGCCTTTCTTGGGCTGATGCTTTTCATAACCGAGATGGTCTGAAAGTTCAGTATTGAGTGCAGTTTCAATCATGAATTTTTTAAAGACTGCTGTCATTTGGTTTAAGTCTTCTGGTGTTTTTAGACCTTTAGCCAATTCGGCAGCCATACTTTTGATTGTTGCTTCATCCATGTGAAGTACCTTTTGTAATTATCCTCTGAAGGATAAATGAAAATTAAGTACTTACACAAAATTTAGAACAGTCCCGAGGCGCACTGCACCTTAATCATTGATATCACTTTCTAAAGAAAGCCTTAATTCCTTTTTCAAAGCGATCGATTAGAGTGGGGGAAGAATTATTATTTTCTATTTTGTTGATAGTTTCAGTATATACATTTTCTTGTAAGCCTGTAGTTGTACTGTTTTGTTCGTTTGTACTGTCAGGCTCATTGTCAGGCTGAATTTTTAAAGGTGTATATCCAAGAGCTAAAGTTAAGTTATCAATCTTGTCTTTTAATGCCTCTATCTCTTTGTACATAAGTTCTTCACGTACTTTAGCATCTTGTTTATCTTGCCTAAGTTCTTCAATTAATACCTTGTACATTTCAATTGTAGTACTGTCAGTTTCTGTACTGTCAGGCTTACTTGTAAGCTTACTGTCAGGTGTACCGTACACCCTTTGCATTTCGCTTAAATCAATTACCTTTCGATTCTTATTATCAATCTCATAGCTAATAGTACCGTTCTTCATACGATCATAAATTGATGTACGAGCAATACCATATTTTTTAGATAACTCGGTTACGGTAAATTTAGGCATGGAGAATTAGGACAAGCTGATAATTAGTTAAGAGGATAATAGCTGATTTAAATTGATGAAAGGTAATGAGTAAGAGTTGTTTTAGTTATGAGAGGAAGTGTGGTAAAACTGTTCCTAGAAAATGAAAAACCCCGTAACTTTCAAAACTTGGCGGTAGAGAAGTTACAGGGTTGAATCCTTAGAACACGCTTGCACATGATCTGTATCCAATAATACAGAACAAAAGTGCATTTGCAAACAGTGAAGTTATGCAATGCAACAATTATCATTATGCTTAGAGCAATTTACAGACAAGTTACACAACAAACCATATTGCACAAATAATCGGTATTGTATTATTTTTTTTTGCGTGCTTACTATACGTTGTCTGGGCAACGGAAGTGTTTCGACCCGACTCTGGAACGCGATCCGCAGCGACGACTGGGTAATTCCGCACGTTGGCCTGATCAGGTCGCCCCGCTGCACCTTGTCTGAGCAGTTGACCTGCATCAATGGGGCGGGAGATCGCTGTACATTGACTCTTGATACTTTTTCCTGGTAAGCGCAATATCTTACAAAGTCTTGCAAGGATTTCCTTGGCCGGAACCGCAAAGCGACGCGATTGGAGAGGGCTAAATGAAAGCGCACCTACAGGTGATTTTCACGCTCGATGAATTGGCAGCGTACTTGAAAGTCGGCAAGCGGACGCTTTATCGGCTCGCCGCGCACGGGGAAATTCCGGCTTTCAAGGTGGGCGGGACGTGGCGGTTTCGTCAAAGTGAAATCGATCGATGGATCAATGATCAGATCCAAGCAGGCAGAAAGAAGGAGGTGATACGCACAGATGAGCAGCCAAAGTCAGCGGAACACTCCGTGTCGTCTGGGCGCGCTGTCCTTCGCCGCAGGCAAACGGAGTGAGCGAGAGTCTTCAATTTTTCTTCTGGAGGTGTGACATGGACATTGATTTCAAGAAATTGGCTCCCTGGAACTGGTTCAAAAAGGAGCAGGAAGAACAACAGAGCACTGCCTCGCTGCCAGTGCAGCGCAATGACCTGCAGGTGGCGGGTGGGCCCGTCAGTCCCATCCTGCAATTGCATCGCGAGATCGACCGCCTGTTCGACGACGCGTTTCGAGGCTTCGGTTTCCCGACGCTGGCCATGCCACGCTGGCAGTCGGACTGGCCGAGCATGCTGAAGCCGGCGCTGGACATCCAGGAGACCGACAAGCAGTACAAGATCGCCCTGGAAGTACCCGGCGTCGAGGAAAAAGACATCCAGATCACGCTCGACAACGACGTGCTGCTGGTGCGCGGTGAAAAGCGTCAGGAGCAGGAAACGAAAGACGGCGGTTTCCACCGGGTGGAGCGCTCCTACGGCAGCTTTCAGCGCGCGCTGAACCTGCCAGCCGATGCCAACCAGGACACGATCAAGGCCGCTTTCAAAAACGGCGTGCTCACGATCACGATGGAAAAGCGCGAGGCCAGTACGCCCAAGCAGGGGCGCTCGATCCCGATCAACGGCTGACGCGGGGCAGCGCGTTTTTCTCAAAAAACAAAAAGAGATGAAACACCGTGATCGGCGGTGCCTCGTCAGATCAATCTTTACAGGAGCATCAGCATGGACAGAAAACAATGCCAAGTCTGCGGCCAACCCGCCACCGTGCGGGTGGAAGCCAATCTCAACGGTCGTCACAGCACCATGCTGTTGTGTGACGACCATTACCGTCAACTGGTGCGCCAGCAAAAGCGCACCGTCTCGCCGCTGGAAGCCTTGTTCGGCTCGCGCAGCGGCCTGTTCGAGGACTTCCTCGGCAGTGACTTCTTCCGCATCGGCGACGACGCGACGCCGATGGCCGCCGATACCGATGACGTGGTCGATGCCTCGTTCGGCGAGCCCGCCGCCGCAGGTTCGGGTGCGCCGCGCCGTCGCGGCAGTGGTTTGGCCAGCCGCATCAGCGAACAGTCGGAAGCCCTGCTGCAGGAGGCCGCCAAACACGCTGCCGAATTTGGCCGCGCCGAGGTGGATACCGAACATCTGCTGCTGGCGCTGGCCGACAGCGACGTGGTCAAGACCATCCTGGGTCAGTTCAAGATCAAGGTCGATGACCTCAAGCGGCAGATCGAGTCCGAGGCCAAGCGCGGGGACAAGCCGTTCGAGGGCGAGATCGGCGTGTCGCCGCGCGTGAAGGATGCGCTCAGCCGCGCTTTCGTGACCTCCAATGAACTCGGCCATTCCTATGTCGGTCCGGAGCACTTCCTGGTCGGTCTGGCCGAGGAAGGCGAAGGGCTGGCCGCCAACCTGCTGCGCCGCTACGGCCTGACGCCGCAGGCGCTGCGCCAACAGGTCAGCAAGGTGGTCGGCAAGGGCGCCGAGGATGGGCGCGCCGAGACGCCGACCAACACGCCGGAACTCGACAAGTACTCACGTGACCTGACCAAGATGGCGCATGACGGCAAGCTCGACCCGGTGATCGGCCGTGCGCAGGAGATCGAGACCACCATCGAGGTGCTGGCCCGGCGCAAGAAGAACAACCCGGTGCTGATCGGCGAGCCGGGCGTGGGCAAGACCGCCATCGTCGAGGGGCTGGCGCAGCGCATGGTGGCCGGTGAAGTGCCCGAGACCTTGCGCGACAAGCGCCTGGTGGAACTCAACATCAACGCCATGGTGGCCGGCGCCAAGTATCGCGGCGAGTTCGAGGAGCGCGTGCAAAAGGTGCTGAAGGAGATCTCCGAGCACCAGGGCGAGCTGATTCTGTTCATCGACGAGGTGCACACCATCGTCGGTGCCGGCCAGGGCGGTGGCGAAGGCGGGCTGGACGTGGCCAACGTCTTCAAGCCGATGATGGCGCGCGGCGAGCTGAACCTGATCGGCGCCACCACGCTCAACGAGTACCAGAAATACATCGAGAAGGATGCCGCGCTGGAGCGGCGCTTCCAGCCGGTGACGGTGCCCGAGCCGACAGTGGCACAGGCCATCATGATTCTGCGCGGCCTGCGCGACACCTTCGAGGCGCACCACAAGGTCAGCATCTCTGAGGACGCGATCATCGCGGCGGCTGAGTTGTCCGACCGCTACATCACCGCCCGCTTTTTGCCCGACAAGGCCATCGACCTGCTCGACCAGGCGGCCGCGCGCGTGAAGCTGTCGGCCACGGCCCGGCCGGTGGCCGTGCAGGAGCTGGAGTCCGAACTGCACCAGCTGCGGCGTGAACAGGATTACGTGGCCGCGCGCAAGCAGTACGACAAGGCCGCCGAGCTCGGCAAGCGCATCGAGGCCAAGGAGGCCGAGCTCAAGAAGCTGATCGAGGGCTGGGAGCGGGAGCGGGCCTCCGGCAGTGCCGAAGTCAAGGCAGAACACGTGGCCCAGATCGTTTCGCGCCTGACCGGCATCCCGGTCAACGAGTTGACGGTGGAAGAGCGCGAAAAGCTGCTGCACCTGGAACAACGGCTGCACGAGCGCCTGGTGGGACAAGACGAGGCGGTCCGTGCCGTGGCCGATGCCGTGCGGCTGTCTCGCGCGGGCTTACGCGAAGGCAGCAAACCGGTGGCTACCTTCCTGTTCCTGGGCCCGACCGGGGTGGGCAAGACCGAGCTCGCCAAGGCGCTGGCCGAGTCCATCTATGGCGATGAAGGTGCGCTGCTGCGCATCGACATGTCCGAGTACGGGGAACGCCATACAGTGGCACGTCTGGTGGGGGCGCCTCCGGGTTACATCGGTTACGACGAAGGCGGTCAGCTCACCGAGAAGGTGCGGCGCAAGCCCTACAGCGTGTTGCTGCTGGACGAAATCGAGAAGGCTCACCCCGACGTCTACAACATCCTACTGCAGGTGTTCGACGACGGGCGGCTCACCGACGGCAAGGGCCGGGTAGTGGATTTCACCAATACCATCATCATCGCCACCTCGAACTTGGGCTCGGACATCATCCAGCGTCGGCTGAAGGCCCGTAGCGCCGCCGGCGAGGAATACGAGAAAACCAAGTTCGAGGTGATGGACGTGCTGCGCGGACACTTCCGCCCCGAGTTCCTCAACCGCATCGACGAGATCATCGTCTTCCATGCGCTGGGCAAGGAGGAGATCCGCCATATCGTCGGCCTGCAGCTCGATCGTGTGGCCCGCAACGCCGCCAGCCAGGGCGTGATGCTCACCTTCGATCAGACGCTGATCGACCATTTTGCGGAAGAAGGCTACAAGCCGGAGTTCGGTGCGCGTGAACTCAAGCGCCTGATCCGCAGCGAACTGGAAACGACGCTGGCGCGCGAGATGCTCGGCGGCGGCATTGGCAAGGGCGATCACGCCAGCGCCCGCTGGGACGACAAGGCCGAACGGGTGGTCTGCGAGCGCCAGGAGCCACCCGCGAAGCCGGCCGAGCCTGAGAAGCCCGATGCCGCGAAGGCGGCCGAGACGCCGCCGAGCGACGCGAGCAAGCCTGCGCGCAAGAAGAAGTCAGCGGGCGGCGAATCTTGAGCGATGGGGCTGACATGGGCAGCCAACCTCGTGCCGCTGATCGATCAGGGCAAGATCGAAGAAGCCAAAGCCGCGCTGCAGTCAGCGCTCAGCACGCTGGTCGAGGAGCTCAGCGTGCTTCCGCTGCCCGTCCTGCGTGCGAAGCTGCTCCTGAAGCGCGCCGAGCCCCTGGTAGAAGATGGTCAGCGCAGCGAAGCATCCAATGAGCGCCTGGAGACATTGTTGAACGAAGCCCGGCAGCAGTTGGAAATGGCAGAACTGCTGGGCTATGGTAAAAGGAAGGACTTTGAGCCCCTGTACGCTGAACTCAAGAAAATCAAGGAAAAGACGGGAGGGGGAGGCTGCGGAAAAGGCTGGCTCGATGAAGTCAAGGCAAAACTGTCCAAGTTGTTCTGAAACCGCTGGAGAGGGGGCGCATAGCGCCCCCTCTCTTGTCCCATGAGTGTTTGATTTTTTATTTTGTATAGATCTTTAGGAGATATTGCATGAACACAGATACCATCGCCAATTCCAATGCGGATGACCCCACCAAAGCACTGTGTTCGCTGAGCCAAAATTGGTGGCTTTTTGTGCTGCGCGGTGTCTTGGCATTGATTTTTGCAGCCCTCGCGTTCTGGATGCCACAATCGGCTCTGTTGGCCATGACCATCATGTTCGGCGCATTTTCCTTGGTCAATGGCGCGTTCAACTTGTTTGCAGCGGTGCGCCATATCCAGAAAAAAGAGCGCTGGGGCTGGCTGCTGTTCAGTGGCATTGTCGGCATACTTACGGGCTTCGTCGTCCTGGTTGCTCCTTGGGTCGCCACGATAGTCTTGGCTTCTTTTTTATGGGCTAGCGTGGGCTTCTGGGCGATTTTCACTGGTGTGCTGGAGATATCTGCCGCCGTTCGGCTGCGTCGGGAAATCAAGGGTGAAATCTGGCTTGCCCTCAGTGGACTGCTCTCGAGTATACTTGGTGCTATCGTTTTGTGGATATTTTTTACCCGTCCGGTCGAGTCATTCGTGGCCGCAGGCTGGCTGTTGGGTTTCCATGCGGCAGTCTATGGCGTCACGCTTTTGTTCTTTAGTTGGACTCTTCGCAAAACGCGCCTGGGGTAAGAGCGTGCCAAACCAAAATCTATGGATATGAGCATCCTCGATTCATACCTCCATAGAAATGACATCGAAGGAGTCATACATGCAGATGCAATATAGCTATCGAGCTATCGACAAAGAGTTTCATGAACCTTGGCAGAGAGCTTTGGGAAATGTGATCGAGCACGCCCTCAAGCCATTGCTCGACAAACACACTAAAGATTCAGCGCAACTTCAAATCGTCCTTGATCGCGACAAGATCAAGCGGCAATTTCTGGCCAGTGGCTATATGCACCTGCCCGGCAAAAAGATTGTCAGCGTTACTGCATCACATGACGAGCTGACGCCCCTCGCGCAGATGCTCGCAAAGTCGTTGTTCCGTCAGGCCAAGAAGCATTTTGACCGACTGCATGCTCAGGATCAAATCAAGCGCAAAGCACGACGCGAGCGCTTGCGCGAGCTCAAGGTGCGGATTGCCGCAAAACCCGCATCAGCCGCCCATAAGGCCGAGGTGACCCGAATGCCTCTACTGTCGAAACTTGAGGCTGTCGCAAGGCGTGAGCTGGCTTATCTGCGGGCCGTCGGCGATTTACCGCGCGATTATCCGACGCTACGCGACGTGGTGGATGAAGCGATTGTCCGAGCTGAGGTGGAATGGCAATCCGTGCCGGGGGAAAAAGAGGCTTACACCGGTCTTTTGAAGCATCTGTTCGCCGTCCTGGATAACGAAGTGGCAAGAAGCCGGCAATTTGGCGAATTCGTTTCTCTGGACGCGCCGGTCGAACCGGATGCCCAAGACGTGGCCGAGGCCATGGTGGAAGAGGAAATCTTCGAATTTTATCAGCCCGATGACACACTCAAGCTGGCCGATATCTTCGCTGGCAGTCAGCATCCCGATGTCGCAACGATCGCGGAACAGGAGGAGCTGATTGATCGGTCGAGCGAGTTCGCTTTTGCATTTGACCTGCTGAAGGACATGCCGCGTTTGTGGCGGCGCATTTTTCTGCTTATCCGTGTGGACGGGCTGAATGCCAGCAGCGTCTCTGAAATCCTGCTGATTCCTAATAAGGAAGATGCTGTCCGAAGGTGGCTCATGCAGGCCGAAGCATTCATCGCTGCTCATCTGGAAGAGGCCGGAGTAAGCAAAAACGGGAACGATTGGCTCCAAGGCGTTGATTGGTCGGCATTGTCTGTGACCCGAAGCGAGGCAGCCTCACTGTGGTCCAAGGAGGCGAACCATGAAGAATGATCTTCACCTCGTCTGCCCGCATTGCAAGTCCATCAACCGCGTACCGACTGCGAAGCTGTCGGAACATCCCAACTGTGGCCGCTGCCAACAGCCCTTGTTCACGGGCGAGCCCATCGAGTTGACCACGGCGACGTTCTCGCGCCACGTGGAGCGCAGCGATCTGCCGCTGCTGGTCGATTTCTGGGCGCCATGGTGCGGGCCGTGCAAGATGATGGCGCCACAGTTCCAGCAAGCGGCGCACCAGCTCGAACCGAGGATCCGGCTGGCGAAGGTGAATACCGAGGCTGAGCCCCACCTGGCCGCGCAGTTCGGTTTCCGCAGCATCCCGACGCTCGCCCTGTTCCAGGGTGGGCGGGAGATCGCCCGTCAGGCCGGCACGATGGGCACGCAGGACATCGTGCGCTGGACGTCGACGCAAGTGGGACGCTGACCGATGCAGGGCTTGCTTGGTGCTACGTTAATCCTGCTGGCGGCTTGCAGCCTAGCGGCGATGGCGACGGCGGCGTTCAGAGTGCCCGCCTTGCTGGGGTATCTCTCTGTCGGCGTTGTACTGGGCCCCTCAGTCATCGGCGTGATCGCGCCGGGGGAGACGCTGAGCTTTCTGTCCGAGCTGGGCGTGGCGCTGCTGTTGTTCATGGTCGGACTGGAATTCTCCCTCGGACACTTCTGGCTCGCCCGCAGGACAGTGCTGATGGCGGGCGCTCTGCAGATGATCGCCGTGGCCCCGCCGCTGATCCTGCTATTGATGTGGCTGGGGCAGCCCGGCCAGAGCGCCGTGCTGCTCGGCACTGCGGCGGCCATGTCGTCCACGGCGCTGGTCAGCCGACAACTGGCCGACCAAGGCGAGCTCACCACCCGCCACGGCCGCAGTGCCATCGCCGTGCTGGTCTTTCAGGACCTGGCCAGCGTGCCCCTGCTGGCCTTGCTGGCGATCTGGGCGCGCGGCGAGTCGCCGAAGATCGAGCATGTGCTGCTCGAAGTATTCGGTGTGCTGCTGCTGTTCGCGGCAGCGGCCCTCGCCTCGCGCCGTCTGTTGCATGGCCTGCTGGGCTGGGTGGCGCGGCGGGGCCACGAGGAATCGTTCGTGCTCGTCTCCTTGTGCGTGGTGGTGGCTGCCGCCGCCGCTGCGCACGCGGTCGGCGTATCCGCCGCCCTGGGGGCCTTACTCGCCGGGATGGTGCTGGGCGAGAGCGACTTCCGGCACCACATGGAAAGCCACCTCAGGCCGTTTCGCGATGTGCTGTCGGGCCTGTTCTTCGTGACCATCGGCCTGCAGCTGGATGTCGCGCAGATCGTGGCAGCACCGCTGGCGGTACTGGGCTGGCTGCTGGCCTTGGTGCCTCTCAAGATGGGGCTGAACTTTCTGGCGCTGCGCGCAACCCGCCTGTCGGCGCTCGACGCCTGGCGCACAGGCATCGTGCTGGGGCATGGCGGCGAGTTTGCGCTGCTGCTCCTGGGCATGGTCATGCAGCAGCACTTGGTTGCCGCCAACGTGGTGCAACAGATGCTGGTCGCGCTGGTGCTAAGCATGGGGTTGGCGCCGCTCCTGATCCGACACCATGACCGTTGGGCGCGGGCATTCAGCCGCTCGGGCGCACTCGGTCAGCCACCGCAGGCCGAAGAAAGCGAAGTCGCCGAGCGGGCGCGGTCGTTGCGCGACCATGTGATCATCTGTGGGGCGGATGAAGTCGGGCTGCTGCTGAGTCGAACGTTGCGCCTGGCAGGCGTGCCGCATTTGCTGCTGGAATCGGACCGCCAAAGGGTCGAAGCGGGTCGTGCGATGGGGGCGCCGGTGTCGTATGGCGATGCCAGTCGGCTCGACACCCTGGCCGCCGCCGGATTGGCCCATGCCCGTCTGGTGGTGCTGACGCTTGTTCGTCCGCAGACGGCCGAGCGCATTGCGCGAGCGGTCCTCGAACGCCGCCCGACCTTGCCCTTGGTGGTGGCCACTGACCGCGTAACGGATGCCCAGCTTTTGCGTAATCTGCCCAATGTCAGGCTGTACCCGTTGTACCTGGCTTTGGGACTGGGGCTGGCCGAGCAGGTGCTGTTGATGCTGGGCATCAATGCCGACTACGTCAACCGCCGGATCGAGGAATTACGGCAGACACTCAGTGAGTCAGGTGGGGATAGACCATGAACGGGCCGGCCATTGGGTTGATGGTGTCGCTACTTGCCAATATTGGCATGGCGGTTGCGCGTGGGGTTTTGCTCGTACCAATCGCCAGAGGTGCGACGAGCTGAAGCTTCGCCAACAAGCGAAAATCGACGACAACGAACGGATCGCCATCGCCCTGGAAGGCGCAGAATTGGGGTTCTGGGAATGGGATATCGCCACCGACAGCTTCAGGCTTTCTGCCCGCAGTCTGGCGATGTTCGGCTTCACCTCCGACGACGAGAAGATTGGCGCCACCCATGCCGCATGGCAAGCGCGTATTCACCCGGAGGATTTACCGGTCATTCTGGCAAAGGTGCGCGCTTATCAAAAAAACCCGTCGGAGCGATTGGAGTGCGAGTACCGCGTTCGTCATCGATCCGGCGTTTCGATTTGGGTTTTGGATCGCGGCCGATGGCTGGGTGACGCGGGCAGGCAACTGATAGTCGGCACTCTGCTCGACATCTCTTCTCGCAAGGAAATGGAGCAGCAGTTGCTGCATATGGCGATCACCGACCCCTTGACCGACTTGTCGAACCGGCGGGCGTTTAACGAACGATTACAGCTAGAATGGGAGCGCCTCAAACGCAGCCCCGAGATACAAGCAGCACTTGTGCTCTGCGACATCGATCACTTCAAGCGCATCAATGACACCTATAGTCAAACCGTTTAATTGCCCATACACTCGTTAAAGAAACGACTAAAAAGCTTATCTATTGATGTCATTTACAACGAACTAAGCGACGTTACAAAAAACTATGCGACAAATATTTTACTGAAGTAAAAAACAAATTGTTAACCTGAGATTGGTAGGTGTGGTTATGTACTCTTAAAAGAAATACGCATTCAGATGTATAATATTAGAAATTTATAAAAAATAAATTAAAACACACTTAACTCAATTAATTATTTTTCGAGACGAGAAATTTTAATAAATTCAGTAAGTTGAAAATTAAGAGCTTTTAACCAATCATGTAATTCAATTATATCCAATCTTCGATCTAAATTTTCTACTTTGGCTACATAGGACTGATGTTTTTTTAAAGATGAAGCTACTTCTACCTGAGTTATATTTTGTTCCTCACGTATAGAAATTAAACAATGAATTAAACCAATATATCTTGGGTCATGTATTGAGCTCATAACCTAAGATGGTGTACTATTCGCAAAAATATCCCAAAATGGGATATTTGGTTTTGAATGATGGCTATCTATGACGAAAAGACAAATCCTACAAAGATTGTTTTTACGTTTCCTTATGAACAATACTTTTTATAAAAAAGAGTTTGTAGAAATATGGGCGTTATTTATAGGACACAAAAACAATTTTAACAATCTTGAAAACTTTGAAGCTATACATAGCTTTTTTATACGAGATTGGCTTTGTTGCACAAAGATTTAAAAGTTAAGACTTCTCATATCTACTCAAATTTAAGTGACAACTCGGGTATGTGGTCTGCCTAAGTCCGTAAATTTATTTAATACTGCCATACGTGCATGAATCTCATTGACTTGGCTTTGAAAATTTCTCGCACTGAGTTTATCCCCCAATAATTTGATGCAATGCATCTTGGTTTCAACCAAACTTCGCCGATGATAGCCTGACCATTTCTTCCAAATAGTTCTTCCTAAACGTTTAACTGTTCGAAGCAACTCATTGCGTTCTAGCGAGCTCATCTTTTTATCTTTCCATGGCTTCGCATTTTTTCTTGGTGGAATCACTGCATGTGCTTGCCGATTCGCAATGACCTGTCGGCACTGTTTGGTATCATAAGCTCCATCGGTATAGACGGAGTCAACTCTCTCATCTTGTGGAATCTGATCGAGTAAATCACCAAGTACCTGTGAATCACTCACATTGTTGGTTGTGAGCTGAACAGCGCGTATTTGTAAGGTTTTAGCATCTATACC
>NZ_JAKTIJ010000034.1:0-12297 GCF_027855275.1 Acinetobacter sp. AOR12_HL
CGTACCGGGTTTGTCGGAGACTTTTTTATTTAAGTTAGGCCACCTGACCTAACGGGTTAATCTTATCATAGTACATTGCTTCAAACTCAAAAGGCGATACATAACCCAGTGCACTGTGTACACGCTTTTTATTGAACCAATCTACCCAGTTTAGTGTCGCAAGTTGTACATCTGCTAAACCTTGCCAAACTGCTTTTAGATATTCAATCACCTATGTTTTGTATAAGCCATTCACCGTTTCAGCCAAAGCATTATCGTATGAATCGCCTGTCGTACCGACTGATGCTCGTAAATTTGCTGCTTCTAAACGATTGGTATAGCGAATGGAAAGATATTGCACACCTCTGTCGGAATGATGAATCACATTCTTTGGCATGCCTCGATCATGCAATGCTTGCTCCAATGCATCGAGCACCATATCTGTATTCATCCGTGTAGATACTTTCCATCCAACAATTGCTCGTGAAAACACATCAATAATAAAGGCGGTATAGACCCAGCCTGAATGAGTTTGAATATACGTAAAGTCACCGACCCATAGTTGGTTTGGATGATCAGCACTAAAATTACGTTTCACTAAATCATCTGCCCGTTTTTGGTCATCTCGGCTACGGGTAGTTTGTTTATTCTTACCACGCCAAACACCTTGTATACCTAGCTTCTGCATCAATCGAGCAACTGTACAACGTGCAATCACATAGCCTTCACGTTTCAGTTGTTGCCAGACCTTACGCACACCGTATCGACCTGAACTTTCTTTCCAAATTCGCTTGATCTCCTCAGCATGATGCAAGTCATGTAAATCTCGTTTCGCTCGATGTTCTGGATTTACTGTGAGATCTAAAGTCCGGTAATAGGTTGAAGGTGCGATCGGTAAAATTCTACAAATCGCCTCGACTCCGTACAGCTGTTTATTATTATGGATAAAATCCACCATTATTTGTGTGGGCGGTCGAGCTCCGCCTGGGCGAAAAAAGCGGCTGCTTTACGTAGAATCTCATTGGCGCGTTGCAGTTCTTTATTTTCACGTTCGAGTTGTTTAATACGTTCTTGATCTGAAAGCTGCTGTACTTTAACTGGATTTTGTTTATCTAAATATTTTTGATACCAAACACGTAGTGTTTCAGGACTACAACCTATCTTGGGAGCAATAGCGGTGATCGCAGCCCAATTCGATGGATAATCTTTTTCAGATTCAATCAATAATTGAACCGCTCTTTCTCTGATTTCAGGGGTATATTTTAATTTTGTCATCGGGATAGTCTCTCAGAATATTGACTCTCCGACAAACCCGGTACGGTTCAAACCTCAGCTTGAGACATCTCCAAAAAGAGTCGTTGCTTACGTAAACGCTCACCTAAAAGCGTCACGACTTCTTCGGGTTTAGTGAAATATAAATCTATTAAATTGGGTCTTAAACTTTAATAATTTAATTAAACCACAAAATAATGGAATTAATTTATAGCTATAGTGTGGTTGAGGAGGGCTTTGTTGCACAGCACTTCGGAAGGTAGGTATGGTCCTTGGGTATCGGTTATCAGGATGTACTTTGACTGATTGTTGATAAGGAAATCTCAGTATTTTCATTTTTCCTTTTTGGTCACATTACTTAGAAAGGGTTCTTCGAAAAGTAGTTCATATTTTAAAAATCTTATAAATATTGAGGATTTTTTCTTAAATGCTTTCAACATAGCATGCGGCGATATGTAACTCGTACGGGCTTAATCTGCCTTTTAGTGTAAATTTTTTGGGCATGAGAGGGGCAGAGGTGTGGGGACAAGCAATTTATATCGTGGATACTTCTAAATCATTTATGTAATAGAATGAGCTAAGCATGGATTTAGGGTAATAACACTAAATCTAAAAAAATTGGAAGAATAATTTATTAAATTATTGTTTTTATGTGGTTGTTAGTGAAGTTATGAACAATAATAACTTTTTTCTTGATGAGTTTTATCTAAAAAATTGATCGGATAATTTCTTTATATGTCATGTATCCATAAATTTGACAGTTTGAAGATATCGGTATGTGCATTTTTCACAAGGTTAAAGATCGACCATAAATGTGATAAACGGTAGGGGATCATTGAAAAATGAATGGATTTAAACACTACATGTATGCAGGAAAAAATATCGCTGCGGTTCTGCTGACAGGCTGTATTGAGCATTGAATGCAAATGATGTAGTGATTGTCTACATGCTATAAGACCAGCATGATGAAGAATGAAATGTAGTTGCCAATATCTAACCTGGGTTGAAAAGTATAGCGTTGTTATTTGGAGAAGTGAGGTGAGCCATCCTTCTCTTATTCACTTAAAATGATACTTACTCAACTGATCTCCACTCATGGGCTGGTTCCAATTAGACGGATAATAACTTCCATCCCCTATTTTTTCTTACCACATTTCTTGCATTTAATCCCTTCTTTGGAGATGTGATTCAGCATCACCGTTGCCAATTGAATCAAATCAATGGCATTGTTCGTTGGTTCAAGAAAAGCAGAAGAGGCTGCTTTATTGCAAAAGAGAACATTCGGATCAAATCGATTGGATTACACAAAAGCCATAAAATAGCCATAGATCAATTCACTTGCATGTAATCTGTAACATCCATTCAGGTCATCAGACATTGATTAATCACTAAACACCATAAATTTATGTATAGGCGAACTTTTTTGAGACATATGTTGATAAAAATGCGGCAAGTTACATTGCTTAAAGGTCTATCTAAGTTAACGATCTATTCAATTCTGGATAAGTAATCTGCATATTACGATCCTAAATTACCCGAAGAGTATTAAGATTTTTAAGAATCGTGTTTGTTGGTTTATTTGGGAAATTAATCAGTGGATTGAAGCAAAGATGATGGCTCATTAAGGATTGTGGGCTCTGACTACTTAAATTTTAGGTATTTTGAATAAAGTATATTTCAAAAATCTGAATTAATGGATTTAAATTACCATAAAAACCTTCAATATTGGCTTGAATCCATTGTTGTTGAGAGTCAATGCGAGACCAATCAATACCATAACCACAATGAGCAATCAGATGCTCAAAGAAAATCCGTTGTGTACGTCCATTACCTTCACGGAATGGGTGTATGACATTAAGCTCACAATACAAGTCGGCAAGTTGAGGAATTAGTTGTTGCGGTGCTAAGCCTTGAAAGTACTTTTTTTTCTTGAATTGATTTAAGTAATTTATTGGTTTCAATTTCAATACGGGAAAAAATTACAAAAACGGGTGTCACCTTTGGAAATACGATTTGTCTTAACTTTCCTGCCCAGTCGTATAAGTCGCCAGAGAGCTGCGCATGAATTAATTTTTAAGTATTGTAAGTCGTAAGGTGGTTCAGCATATTCAATTAAGTTACTTGCCAATCCAGACAGTGCTAGTTCAGCTTGTTCTAAAATTTGTTCATCACGAATATTGAGTTTGTTCTTTAGGATATTTGTGCCAGGGTAACAATACAGGCTGTCACCCATTTCCCCATACATGTACCTGACTAACGTTTCGGGTTGCGAATACTTCTTATATTTTTGCAAGATTTCAGCTTTACTTTGTTGAGTTGTTTGAGCTGTCGTTGTAATGCCTTCAAGCTTTAGGCTGGCTTGATAGTTTTGCACACGTGTCGCTTGAATATATTTTTTTCTGTTCAGTGGTTCTGAGCAATTCGAAACTCCATTGATGCTACACGTGAAGTAAGTATAGCAGAGAATCTTTTTGATCAATGCTGCATACAAAGCATTTCAAAATGTAATACAACGGTATTGTTTCATGTAATAACAGAAAACTAAAAAAAAGTGGAAGAATTTTTAAAATTTAGGCGACCCATGATAAGTAAACCATATGTATTTGTTGATAATTGTAATTTTGAGAAAATTTAGTTGATAGATTAAATGTATTTTCATATAAAAAGATATGCTCATTTTTTATATCGATAAAAATGTTAAAATTTGACTACTTAGTAAAAAATATAGAGATATTTATGGGGCAATTTATCATGCCCTTTTGCTTTGAGCGACAAAATGTTCAATTTAAGATAGTAAAAATTAACTCAGAACTACTGAAAATCAAAAAGATTAAACAGAGTCAGAAAGTAGTAGTACAAGCAAAGTTCAAAATAATCTATGTGAAAATTTGGCAAAAAATATTGCTATTAATGCAAACGGAGCCATGCTTACGTGTACATTCTAATTATGTTGCAATCTTACAGTTGATACATAATCTTGATGATTTTATCGAAAAATCACAGCAACACTTATGCTTTGAGAGAAAAGCTCAGAAAGAGCTAGATGCTAAATTTTTTGCTAGATTTTTTAAGCTGACAAAAAGTCCAATCAAAGATCAACTTTTACAAAATTGTTCAGATCGTAATGAATTTAACCAATGCAATTTGATAAAAAATTAAGCGAAAGCGAATATGCCAAAGATTAAAACAGAAGAGCAATTCTTAGATTTAGCAGAAAAATTTAAACAAGATTATTGTCTATTACATGATGATGTTGTGAATACACAATTTGTCGATCTATCAGATGATTTACGTGAAAAAGCCCACGCTCTATATAAGGAAGCGCAACAGATATATGGCTATATATCTAGCTCTAGACAATTAGGTAAATATTATTTTCTAGCTTCTTTAAGTTATTTTGCATGTCCAGATACTAGTAATACACAAGAGCTGTCATCGCAACGTTATTTGATTCTACAAGCGAGTTTTTTAACATATCGGCAGTATCAAGAATTTGCAAAAATTGCTAAAGCTGAGAATAAGCAAAAACATGTTTGTGACCTCCTACGCTATGTCTCACGATATGTGCTGGATTCTAATAATGCTGAATTATTTCATGAATGTAGTAAGCTGCTAAATTGTTATGTCACGTACGAACGTAATTTGAAAAAAGAGGATCGTAATCAACTTTTTAATATTAAAAATTTCAAAAAAGTACAAGTCATAGAGTATTTATCGGCTCTATTAATAATTTTTAAAAGACTTGATGATCGTCGTGTTGTTCATCGTCAGCGTAAGTCAAAAAAAAGCAAAGTTTTGAAATGGCCAACTAAAATTGAACTCAAAAAATTTCGTGAAATAAAATCTGGTAAGTATGAAGATATCGGACATAACGCAAAGATCAGTTTTTATGATGCCTCTCTTCACAAAGATGAAGATGGTGAAATTGAGTTATTGGACATTGAAGTAGAATTATACTCAGAAGATGAAAAAACTAAAAATTTTAATCATTTAATTAGTGATTATACTGCGTATTACACGCGGCATCGCCAACGCCGTCATGTGCCATTTATTACAAATCCTCATTATTTAGCACCAGATGTACTGAAGCAAATTGTTTATGTGTTGAGAACTGAGTTAAATGCGGACTGGGATAATGCTGCAATCGCTGCCGCATGTTTATTGTCACTTTTGACTGGATTATCTCCCATAGCACTGATGGATTTTAACGAGCTCATACAAGATGGTGTTTTGATCCAGAATGGTTCAAGAAAACGACGGGAATATTTACTTAATTTAAATTTGAAAGTTACCGAGCAGAAAATTAAGAGTTTAAAGCCTGTGCGTTGGAATGAAGAGATGACTCACCAACTACATCTACCGGCGGCATGGTTTGACTACATAGAACAAGCATCGAATCCAAAGATCTCTTCAGGAGATATTAATTCCGAACTTAAGAAGTGGTTTGCTAATCAGTTTGTGGGTACTATCACCGTTGAAAAACTTCAGGCCCAATTATATTTTCATATATATTATGAAACCTATAATGAATATCTTACTCATGTGATTGCGAGGCGGGATATCAAGCATGATGTGCCAGGTATTTATTACGGAGGACTTCCCAAAGCTCAGCTTGATAGCAGCTATTTAGCTTTTTTAGAATCAGCACTTACACCACATTCTAAGGAACTTACAGAAGACACGGCTGAACTCAAAATATTACAACAACAATTCAAAGTGCAATCTGCATCTAAAGGGAGGGTAGGGAGTCAACTGGCACTTGAACCCAGTTTTGTGAAAGAGCAATTTGCTTTTTTACATAGACATTGCCAAGAAAATATTCAAAAAGATCAACATATCATTAATCAATTGAATGCATACGCGTGTTGGATGTGGCATGTTAGCTTGCTAAGCATGGCCAGACGGCCTAATAAAAATCTGTTGGGGAATTTGGAAGATTATTGTTTTGAGCTTAAAATTCTATATGTAAACGATAAAAAGAATAGCAAGGTAAGAAAGGATGGACGATTTATCCCGCTATCCGATTTCTTCTTAAAAGCACTGCAAAATTACACTGTATTTTTAAAACAAATAATTGAACTGTATAGCCCACTTTTAAAACAAGTATTTGCAAAGAAAAAAATTGCGCTCAATGACTTATTCGGAAAGGTCATTGATAGTAAAGATATCTTGCCGATAACTGTCAAAGAGTGGCAGAGCAGGAAAGTTAAGTTAATCCCTTTATCTCGAAACTGGGTAAATTTATATATGGAAGGAATCTTTCCAAAGAATATGTATTCGAATTGGTTACGTCATTTTGATATGAATTTTTTGATGTATGCAGAAGAAAAAGAAGAAAAAAAAACTGCTTTAGCATTCCATTTAATTCAGGCTCTTTATGGTCATGACCAACGTGACCGAGAGGCTTTTCATCCGTATTCTTCACTTATTCCGAATGTCTATGTACAGCAAGCCCGCCAGCAATTGCAAGATAATGTCAAATCTTTATCGATTAAACACTTAGAGCGAAAATAGTTGTATGCAAAAAATCAAAGAACTAATAAAACCACAACTAGACGGTCTATTTGTTGATATTCAGAAATTGGTGAAAAAGTCGCAAGAAAGACAGCCTTCTTTACCTGAAGTATTGACGCAAGACATGCAGCAAAAACTTGATCAGCAGATCGCCGAAAAATGGCATGACATTAAAGATAGTATTGATTGTTTGAGTCAAAAATTGAGCCGAGATGAACAATCTAAACTGATGCAATTTACTGAAGATGAATTTAATAAAAGAAGAAGGCAATTCAACCAGAATGTAGATAAAAAATCATACAGAATTAGGCTAAATCCACATACTAAACGGATCGTACTGCCTAGAAAAATTGAGAGTACGGAGTCACGGTTAAAACAAGGGCAGTTACATGCCCAGGTACTCAACGCTTTGAAAGCATATTGGAAAGATTCACTTGGATATTGGGATGACCCTAAATATTTGTGGGGGGATTTATGCTTAAGTTTTATATATATTTCAGGCTGTGCAGATGAACAGCATCTGGTTGCTATTCAGCAGCAATTGCAGGAGGCCGTTGAGCTTGGTACAGATCTGAATTGTTTTCGGTTATACCATTCGGACTACAAAAAAATCACTAATCCATTGTTACTACATTATCGTGTTGAAAACTCTCAATATGGCAACGATGTAGAACAGAGAAAGTTGTACCAATGGAAGCATGTTTTTTTTAACTCATATGCTCAGTTCATCTTGCAATATTTAAAAAAGTTGAAAGCTACTCATAAAGAATATCGTCTGCAACAATCAATTGAAGATTGTATTCTGGAAAGCTTGAGTCGCATGGGACGAAACAAAAGTTTGGGCGATCTGCAATATCAAATTAAACGCCGTGGATTTCGTGCATTTAATGATGTGCAAATGGTACTTGAATTTAATCCAAACCTTAGCCTAGATATATTTTTAAGTAATGTACTTCAGCAAGAGATTAATACTGTCGCCTTACGGCCATCCGAATTTAGATTGCTATGGAGTAATGAACGTAATCAAGTCATGGAACTAGAGAATAGCCCTATTCATTTTGAACAAGAGCAGTTACATCCTGAAGTTCTGACAGCTCAAAGCAAATTACAAACGATTCCGTATGAGTTGATGTTGTTTGATCAAAAGAAACGTAAAGGTCAAAAAGTTGAGCGCTTAGATAAAAAGAGGAATAAAGAAGAACGCACGCTACGTTTTTGGCAAGAAATCAGAAGGGTGTTAGAGGAGAAGATGCGTGATGCAAATACGGAAGAAAAGTCTTTAATTGAAGCCCAATTACGCTTAATTCACTGGTTAGTGCATTTAAAAAAAAGAGGGCTTCAATTATCAACTATTGAAAGCTACTTAGGATCATTTGCTAAAGAATTTATATTTGAAATTTGGCTTAATAAATTGGATTTAAAGCAACAATCCATTGATGATTATGAAGATTTATATCGACAGTTGTTGAAATATAGCAGTGAACGAGATGCACAAGCAACTCAACGTGAAGCTGTTAAAGGAAAAACCTCTCGTAAGATGCACCAAACAGCAGAATACCGTTTTGGTCGCCTAAAAGATTTTCATCAATTTTGTATAGATAATTTTAATGCACCAGAGGTATTGGTGTTACAGAATTCAAGTTTTAAACATTTACAAATTTGCAATGCACGCCTAGTAAGCCCTTTGTTATTTGGCAAGCTATTGGAAAAACTAGAACATTTAAGTCAAGAGCCAACGGCATCAGAGTGGGTCGATCATCTGAGTTGTTTAAAGCTGATGTATTTACTGAGTTATAGAACTGGACTCCGATTAAATGAAGTTCGTTGTCTTAAAATACAAGATATTATTTGCCCAGAGTTACTTTATAAAGAAAAAGAAAATACAGCTTTTAATAATATCACGCTTCATATTCAGAACAACTCATATCGCCGTCTGAAAACGCAAAGTGCAAATCGTCAAATACCATTGAAAATTGCCTTGTCAGAACATGAGTTTTTAGTAGTACAACATTACATACAACATCGTTATGAACAATATTTGTTTAATCAGCAGGATGATCTACTTTTTAGTGTTAATCATCGTGTATTAACTGATCAATGTATCAGTAAAATTACAGTAGAGTTGTTTAACCAAATATTAGGTATGCATCATGGCTTTAGTTTTCATACGTTGCGCCACAGTGCTGCTAACTATCTAGCAATAACTTTGCTGGGCTCAAAAGAAATGATTAAAACATATACAGATTGTCCTTGGGTAAAAGCAAAAAAGATGCGTGATTTATTGTTTGGTGTTAAAGCACGTGCTCATGAAGAGATTATTCAACATAAATGGCAGGTGCTTGCCTCTTGGATGGGGCATAGCAGTATTGAACAAACGGCTTCAAATTATCTTCATGTTTTGGATTTATTAGCAGTCGATCGAATTTACAATTCGCCGTGTATCATTTCAAAAAAAGTCCTAGAACAGTGTTTTGGTCCAGTGAATTCAAGTACAGAGTACATAAACTTAAATCGTTATACTCAGCAGCAGAAATGGTTTAACTCTTATCAGCAAACACAGCCAGTTATGATTGCTGGTCGACAAGAAAAGAAGTTTAGTATCGAGAAGAGTACTCTGACGCCTTTTCAACGTTTGATAAGTTTAAGAGATGGCCGTTCAAGCGAAGATATTCAAGCACAAGAATGGATGCAGCGATGTCAAT
Source organism: Acinetobacter sp. AOR12_HL (assembly GCF_027855275.1). Lineage (NCBI taxonomy): Bacteria > Pseudomonadati > Pseudomonadota > Gammaproteobacteria > Moraxellales > Moraxellaceae > Acinetobacter > Acinetobacter sp. AOR12_HL. The sequence continues at coordinate 9,468 of NZ_JAKTIJ010000034.1, forward strand.
TTATGAGCACTAAATGGATGGACCCCAAAAATTTTAATTTAAAAACGAAATATGTTAGTAATAAAAATTTAGATGGGGGTTGGTTTGATGAGCTTTACGACAAAGCTAAGAAACTGAAACGTTCTGATGAAATAATTCCTCTCCTTGATTTGCATAACCAACATGATAAGGGGAAAGATATACCTAAAGAGTTGAACGTGGTCAATGCACTTAAGGTATTATTATTATTTGGAAAATTACGTAAAAACTTTCTACATTTTCAATGCATAAAGAAAGATGATGAGCAACAAATTGCTAATTTTATTGCTGGTATAGAGCCAATTATTGGAGATCACCTAAATTTAGACAAACAGAATTATCCAGTCAATCTGGAAGTGCTTGAGAGAACAGTTAAATTTAGTTTTCAAAGAGTTGTTGGCCATAATAAAAAAAATGTTACTCTACTGGTTATATTTAATTTAATGTTAAAAATCATGCAAGAAGATGAACTTTGGTTAAAATAGCCTAAGCAGCTTAAAAAGGGGAATTTAAAAGTTTTAGCATCACAGTTTGATTACTGGATTTTAAACAATAGTGTGAAGATTAGCGCTTTGGTAAATCGATGAGCTAAAGTGTTGTAGTCCAAACTCGATCTGACAGTTACCCATTTTTGAGCTGTTGATTAATTTATCAAAAAAAAATCAAGCCACCCACGGGTGGTTTTTTATTGCGACATTTCACCAGTAACTAACTTTCTTAATGTGAATCATGCTAAGGCAGCGAATGAAGGGAAGCCGTTAGTTGTATTGATCGCACCACAAGAGAAAGATCGTTCGAAGGCTCAAAACCGTTTGTACTGGATGTGGCTTAATCAATGGGCTAAACGTCAAGGTAAAGATAAAGATTACGAGCATCTGTTCTTTAAGAAAAACTTCTTAGCAAAAATCTATGATTGCGATGACGTTGGCCAATACAAGAAAACATTCAAGGCTGTACGAGAGTTGAAAGATTCTAAGCATCCTCTCTACCAAGATGTAGCAAGTGGCCTATGTGAGCTAATGAGCACTACAGACGCAAGTACAGTTCAATTAACCGAATACTTAAACGACATTCATGCTTTCTGTAATAAAAACGGGTGTTATTTGGAAACGCCTGATGATCTTAAGTAGGTGCTTGAATAGTTGCTGATTTCATATTATTAATGTCTCTCACTTTATAAAATGAGAAACTAACAAATGGTAATGAATAATATTGAATATGATGCGGTGGTTGAAAGTGCGAAAATCAAAGCGAAAAGCGATATAACAGTAGCGGTTTTAAATAATGCAGCAAGTACTGGTTTAGTTGCAATTAATGATGCAAGTAAAGAAAAGCTTATAGAGTTTATCAAAAAACTGCATGATCAGATTGATGAATAATATGAACCGCCCTTAAAGCGGTTTTTTATTGCTAGTAGAATATTTAAGGTACCTTTTCTAATAGGCACATACTATTAAAGTGTTTTTTATTTATTTTTTAGATTGAAAAGATTGCTATTTGAGTAATTTAAATATAAAAATCTTTATTGATTGAGCGTAGTTGTTATACAGGATATTTATAAGGATTTTAAAATGACAATTATCACATTGCTTGATGTTGAGACGAAGAAGAAGGTGATAGTTCGGTCCGTAATAGACCCAATAGCAAGAATAGACAAAAAAGGGAATATACAAATTATTCAAATTCATAAATGGCTATATGATGAATCTGGAGATTTCGTTGATGAAGACTTATATGAGGCACTCAACAATGGAGAAGTTGGAATATACTTAACTTTGCAGTATATGATCATTGATATTGAAAATTAATTATTTTATTTTTAGTCAGTTTGAGTTCTTAGTCTCTAGAGCCTAATGGTTACTACACATAAGACCTTATTAAGTATTACCTATTGATGGGCACATATTCTTTATAACTCTTGATAAGTAAAAAAATTATGTAGGCTAAAAATAAAACTATTTAAAAAGAAATCTTTATCTATTTAAATATGAATATTTAATATTTTTAATTCAATCCCTATTGCTAGTGCTTAAATATTATGCCAATATGAAGTTGGAGATATTTCCGAATAGATATTTCCTATTTCAGGTCTAAGCGTTTTTTTTCGCTAAGCCCATTTCTGAATAAAAATAGGAAGTGGGCTTTTTTATTTTTAAATATTTCAGTATTATCAGTGTGTTGCTTTAAGTAACACTAAACCTTATTGATCAGCGCAAATATCAAAAAAAGGGGGAGCTTGCCTACTAGGCAAGCTTTTTAAATTGATGATTTAAACACAATAATCCATTTTAAAGCTCAATAGAAAGATCAAACTTCCATAGCTTTTATTTGTACTAATTTATTGAATATAATCGTTTTTATAATTTTTAAAATTTCCTTAAACTAAAAATGGAAAATTTCTTGTTGCAACATTGTTATAATAGGACTACCTTAAGAAAAATACTTTATAAAAATGAGGAGCTGCTGAAATGACACAGTATCTCATGTTTGCGGAAAATATTTATAACAAAATTAAAGATGAGGAATTGTTTTCACATGACTGTATTGAAAATATGAACTTACTTATGACATGTATACGCAGAGAAATTAAGGGAACAAAATTTAAATTAAAATATAATTTTATTGATTTTGTTGAATTGTTTAGTAAACAATTAGATGAATGTAAAGTAAAAATAGATGTGAGTTTGATTCCTCCTCATAATTCAGAAGGTGAGTATATTTTATGGTTAGCTGGATTTATCGAAAAAATTACAGAAGGTGGACCTAAACCACCTCCGCCTATAAAGAAATTTATTCCAGAGTATATGAGCTT
>NZ_JAKTIJ010000035.1:0-95564 GCF_027855275.1 Acinetobacter sp. AOR12_HL
CATCTTTGGCATTGAGTGCTGCTGCGTCTTTTTCAGCCGAGTTGGTATCAAGTTTTGCCACAATCTCTTCAAGGGTCATACGACCTTGACCAATGTGCTCATTGTCCTGGAATACCATCGGTACAGCCATGATTTTGCGTTGTTCCACTTCGTCTTGGAAGAATGCACCATCAATCATGGTTGCCGTGGTGTTCGGGTTATAAATGGCAATCAGGTTAAGCGCCTGTACCACATCCGGACAGTTATGACAGCTTAATGATACGAATACATCAAAGTTGGCTTTGAGGTTTAAGCCTTTAATCTGATTTAAAACTTCATCCGACACTTTAGGTGCATAGCCAGACACTTGTAACAAAGCCAAGATCAAAGAGGTAAACTCATGGCCCATTGGTAAGCCTGCAAAGAATACACGAGGCTGTTCACCTGCTTTAGCCACACCAAAGCTTGGACGACGTGTATTGTTACCATCAAAACGGGCTGTTACCTTGTCAGAAAGCTCAGCGATTTCAGTTACTAATTCTTTAATTTGAGCAGCTTTATCTGATTCATCTAAAGCAGCAACTAATTCGATTGGACTTTCTAAACGTTCTAGGTAAGCTTTTAATTGAGTTTTAATGTTTTGATCTAACATCTGTTTTTACTCCAATGCATCCAAATTCTTTCAATAGATGCATAGTACGTTAAAACAGTGAATAGGTAAAACAGTATGTTTTTATATATTTGATCGGTTTTTTAGATTTTATCATTTCTTCAATCAAAAAAAGCCAACCTGAACTCATCCCAGCGCAGGTCGGCAAACTGGTTAAACTAGAGTAAGACCACACCAAATACAGCCCCAGCAATCAAAACATGCAAAGGATGAACTTTTTTAATTAAAGATAATAAAGTTGCAATGACTACCATAATGATAAGTAAAGTATTTATTGCCGCTGCCTCAGAGATAATCCAAGCACTGGCAAGTACCGTTCCCACAGTGACAGGTTGTAAAGCAAGCTGTAAAACACGGCGCCATTTCTTATCTTTGAATTTTGACCAGCCTCTCATCACAAATACAGTAATAAGAGATGACGGTAAAAATTTAGCAGTAGACGTCACCAATAAACCAGACAACCCTGCTACATGCCACCCTACCAAAGGTACAATCATCATATTTGGACCAGGTGCAGCTTGTGCCATGGCAAACAGAGCACTAAATTCTTGCGCCGTCATCCAGTGATGGATATCGACTACTTGGCGTTGCATTTCGGGCAAAATTGTATTCCCACCACCAAATGCAATAAGAGACAACTGAGTAAAAATGATTGCTAAAGTAAGTAGTACGGCACCCATTACACACGTCTCCAAATGATGGCTGAATAAAACGCAAGTAAAATCAGCATAGTCAAAAGTAAAGGAATTTTTAGAAAAGCAATGCTGACAATTGCCGCTACCACAACACAGATTGCTAATGGATTACGTAATAAGGGCTTAAACATTTTCAAACCTGTTGCAACCAGAAGCCCTGCTGCTGCTGCTCCTAAACCTTCAAAAAGGTGCTTAACCATTAAGTTGTCTTGGAACTGCTCATAGACATAATGTAAAAGTACAACAATTACGGTAGGTGCGAAGATTAAACCAATGAGTGAGCTCACTGCTCCACGGACACCGCGAAACTCCATGCCAATCGCAACCGATAAATTAATAATATTGCCGCCCGGTAAAAATTGACACAGACCAAGTAACTCAGTGAATTTTTCAGGGCTTAACCAATGCCTTTGCTCTACAATAACTTTACGGGCTAAAGGCAGCACACCACCAAATCCAATTAAACCTAATGTTAAAAAACCTAAAAATAACTCTGTGCAAGTAGGAACGGTATCCTTCTGCACGGCAATCTCAACATGGTTCATTTTCGTTACTTTTCACTTTATCCGACCAAGATAGAATGATACTTTTATGATATATCTACAAATGCTTTTATTTTCATTAACCATACCCTAAAGGTATTCCTATGCTCGATTTATATAAGCTTCATGCCTTTGTAGTGGTGGTTGAAGAAAGAAATATTACTCATGCAGCAAACCGTTTGTTTATTCAACAGCCACCTTTAACGCGTTTACTTAAAAAACTTGAACAAGAACTCGGTACACAGTTACTTATTCGTCAACCGCGCGGGATTGAACCGACGGAAGCGGGTTTAGCATTATTTAAAGAAGCACAACTTTTATTAGAACATGCCCGCCATATTCCCCAATTGGTCCAAGATGTTAGCCAAGGTAAAACTGGACAACTCAATATTGGCTTTACAAGTTCCGCAGGTTTGCATCCGCTCATTTCACTCGTATTACGTTCATATCGGGAAATGTACCCTGCTGTGCAAACCAAACTTGAAGAAGCAGGCAGTCAAAAGCAACTGGACTGGTTAATTTCAGAAAAACTTGATATTGCCTTTTTAAGAGCGCCGATTAGCCGAGATATTGGTTTGAAGCATCTTCATATATTAAACGAGCCAATGGTGGTGGCCTTACCTATCGGCCATCCGCTTACACAGAAGAAAAAAATTAGTTTAAGTAACTTGTCAGAGGAAAATTTTGTTTTATACCGTCGCTCTTCAGGGCAAGGCTTATATGACAATATTTTATATAGCTGCTATCAGGCAGGTTTTAGTCCGCGTATTATTCAAGAAGCACCACGCCCTACTGCGACCCTCAATTTAGTGGCTGCCGGTATTGGAATTAGTATTGTGCCCGCTTCAATGCATAACTTTTGGGACCATGAAATCGTCTATCGCGAGTTTGATGATTCAATAAAACTAAATGCGCCTATTTACTTAATTACACGAGAAAATGAAAACTCAGCTAAAGTGTCAAACTTCATTGAACTCATGCAAAAACTATTACCTACAATGACCTAAGTATAAAAGCTACGCAATAAAAAATGCCTATATAAAGGCACTTTTTAAAGTTATTTTTAGCAAAAAATAGTTCAAATAAATTTTACGATTTTAAGAGTAATACTTTTTCTTTAACCAAAGCGAAACCGAAACCAGTGAGATCAACACTGGTACTTCAACCAATGGTCCAATCACTGTGGTAAATGCTACAGGTGATGCTAAACCAAAAGTTGCAATAGCTACAGCTAAAGCCAACTCAAAGTTATTACCTGCCGCGGTAAATGAAATAGCAGTGGTACGTGGGTAGTTATTCCCCATCCGTTTACTCATAAAGAAACTAATAAAGAACATCACTACAAAGTAAATCGTGAGTGGAATCGCAATACGTAATACATCTAAAGGTAAGCTCACCACATCGCCACCTTTTAAACTAAACATCGCCACAATGGTAAAAAGTAAAGCAATTAAACTAATCGGGCTGATCTTTGGTAAAAATTTAGTTTGATACCATTCCAACTCTTTCGACTTGACTAAAATCAAACGCGTCAAGAACCCCATTAAGAATGGAATACCTAAGTACACCAAAACAGCATGTGTGATGGTCCAGAAATTGACATCAATCACTTGTCCTGCCACACCAAAATATGGCGGCAAGAAAGTTAAGAACAACCATGCATAGGTACTAAAAAATAAAATCTGAAAAATACTGTTAAAGGCGACTAAAGCTGCAACATATTGGTTATCACCACAAGCTAAGCCATTCCAGACCAATACCATTGCAATACAACGTGCCAAGCCTATCAAAATAAGGCCCGTCATATACTCCGGATAGTTATGCAAAAAAACAATCGCAAGGATAAACATTAAAACTGGAGCAATAATCCAGTTTTGTATCAAAGATAAAGTTAAGGTTTTCTTATCCTTAAATACTTCTGGTAAAGCCGCATATTCCACTTTTGCCAATGGCGGATACATCATTAAAACCAAACCGATTGCGATTGGAATATTAACGTTATCTACACTTAATTCATTTAAAGACACAGATGCCTGAGGAAAGAAAACTCCAATCGCTAAACCTAAAGCCATTGCTATAAAAATCCATAGCGTCAGGTTTCGATCTAAAAAGGAAAGCCCTTGTTTAGTCATGTTCTACTCGAAGAAAGAATTGATTAATTTTGCTCAATACACACAAATGACTTATGCACTTATGCTAAGAAAATCTAAATTTTAAAGACGGAAATCTAGGAAGATTAATCACAACACGTTGTCGTGATGAAAGACTGATCTTGTTGTTTTACTTTTGTCCCACTCTCGTCATTTTCTATCACCTTTAAAATATCTAAAGCCCAAACAGGTAAATCAGGATTTAAGCTGTAATAAACCCACTGTCCTTTTCTTTCATCCAGTAATACGCCATGAGTTCGTAACAAAGCTAAGTGTCTAGAAATTTTGGGTTGGCTCAACTCAAGCTGTTCGGTTAGCTCACAGACACAAATATTTTGTTTATTTAGAACTAATTTAAGAATATTTAACCGAGTTTGGTCAGATAGACATTTAAAGAAATCGATTTGGTTGATCATATCTTCAACAAAATATATTCGTTATTGCAAATATACGGATATCCATATATAAATGCAATATCTTAATTCATCGATAAATTTGTCATGACTGAGCTAGTGAAGATTTACCATAACCCTGCTTGCGGGACCTCGCGCAATACATTGGCGCTTATTCGTCATGCAGGAATTGAACCTATCGTTATTGAATATTTGCAAACACCGCCAAGTAAAGATGAATTGATTCAACTCATTAAGGATTCAAACCTAACTGTACGTGAAGCAATCCGTAAAAATGTTGATCCCTATAAAGATTTAGAGTTAGAACAAGACCATTGGACCGATGAACAGTTAATTGATTTTATGGTGCAATATCCAATTTTAATTAATCGCCCATTTGTGGTTACACCAAAAGGCATGCGACTTTGCCGCCCTTCTGAGATGGTACTGGACATTTTAGATTCACAAAACTTAGGCTATTTTGCAAAAGAAGATGGTGAAGTGATCATTGATGAACAAGGCCGCCGTTTAAAGTAATTGAAGATACTTATTAATATAAAAAGCTAAATGGCATGACACCATTTAGCTTTTTTTTGAATGAAACAGCTTAAAAATAGGACTTAATAAAAGGAAGAAGTTGCTCTCCTATTACCATCCCTAATAATCCGACTAACGCAACAAGAGGTGGAGCTGGTGACTTAACATTTAAAACATAATATAAGACACCAACAAGCAACCCTACAGCCAAAGATAACAAGTACATTTTCATCGTACATACCTTAGGGAAGCAAGCCATTTAACCAGGCAGGTTCCTAAACTGTTTTATTTAAAATGCAAAACAAGAACACCCGAGTGCACCCCAGAAAGATTTTTTATCCTTATCATTTACAGGAACATCAAGCATCCAAGAGTGACTATGCCCATGCATGCCACAGCTGCTAGCACATTCACACAATGCACTTTGTGACTGTAATGACTGATTCGAGGGTGCATTACGATTTTCGGATAAACGCCACTGACCGCCAAAGCGTTTTACTGGCGACCATGTTGGAGATGCTGGTGGTAGCGGCGGATCATCTTGCTTAAACTCTGCACCTGCATATACCACTTTTCCGCCTAAAACAGTGAGTACAGACTCAATCCACTGGATATCTTCTGCTTCCACTTTGAAGTAGTCATCTGACAATACGACCAGATCAGCAAGCTCACCTGCTGTGAGTGATCCTTTAATATCTTTTTCACCTGAGAACCAAGCCGAACCTTTAGTCCAGAGTTTGAGGGCGGTTTGACGATCTAATAAATTTTTTTCATCATACAGCGGCAAACCGCCGACTGTTTTACCTGTAGTCAGCCAATACAAACACGCCCAAGGGTTATAAGATGCAACACGAGTCGCATCCGTTCCCGCACCCACAGGTACACCGAGTTCTAACATTTTCTTGACTGGTGGCGTTGCTTGGGCAGCTTCGGCACCATAGCGTTTTACGAAAATCTCACCTTGATATGCCATACGGTGTTGAATGGCTATACCGCCACCCAATGCACCAATACGTTCGATATTACGCTCAGATACAGTTTCGGCATGGTCAATAATAAATCGAGTTGCGAATGGCTGTTTTGAATTGACGCGCTCAAATACATTGAGTAACCGACTAATACTTTCATCATAAGTTGCATGAATACGGAATGGCCATTTCTTTTCAGCCAAGTGTTCTACAATGGCTTCGAGTTCGCCTTCCATTTTTTCTGGTAAATCTGGACGTGGCTCATAGAAATCTTCAAAGTCACCCGCTGACCACGTCAGGTTCTCACCTGCTCCATTCATTCTAAATAGCTCATCACCATCGCCCGGAAATGTCATTTCTGTCCAACGGCGATAATCATCAAGCTCTTGACCTGCCTTTTGAGCAAATAAGTTGTAAGCAATTCGCACTGTCATTTGATTTTGATCGTGCAATTGCTTAATCACATCATAATCTTCAGGATAGTTTTGACCGCCACCACCTGCATCAATTGCTGAAGTAATACCTAATCGGTTTAATTCACGCATGAAATGACGAGTTGAATTAACTTGGTCTTCAACTGGCAATTTCGGTGCTTTACCTAAGGTCGAATATAAAATCATAGCGGATGGCGTTGCGAGCAACAGTCCTGTTGGCTCACCTTTTTCATCTCTTACAATCTTGCCACCTGGCGGGTCCGGTGTGTCTTTATTAAAACCTAATACATCAAGGGCAGCTCGGTTGAGCATGGCACTGGCATATAGATGTAAAATGAATACTGGAGTATCTGGCGCAGCTTTATTAATTTCTTCTAAAGTCGGTAAACGCTTTTCAGCAAACTGGAATTCAGTCCAACCGCCTACTACACGAACCCATTGCGGAGCTGGCGTATTATCTGCTTGTTCTTTGAGTAAGCGTAATGCATCTGCAACGGATGGCACACCTTCCCAGCGCAGCTCCATATTATAATTGAGGCCACCACGAATAATATGCAGATGACTGTCATTTAGACCCGGTATAACGCGACGGCCATTTAAGTCTACAACTTTGCTGGTCGCTGTTGCGAGCTTCATGACATCATCATTCGTGCCTGTGCATACGACTTTACCGTCTGCTATGGCAATTGCTTGTACTTCTGGACTTTTTGGATCTAAAGTTGTGATTTTACCGTTTTTGAGTATGAGGTTTATTTCGGTCATTTTGAACTCCATTCTTGTGAATTATCGTTCTAAAAAATAAAGGTATAGCAACATATATATTTCATTATTCTTTTTGATTTTACACGACGGAGTCTGACCGTTTTACATCCAATAAGAGTGGTTAATTCTGTTACTTTTCTTTCGGGAAAAGTAACCAAAACCATTGCCATCTGCAAAACTCGTTCACTTACAATCTTTTCAGATTTTGTCCTGCCTCGAACAGTTGCAGATGGCTTTTCCACTTATCAAATAGAGTCAAAAATCGAATCAATCAACTTAAATACGGAATACCCTTAACTCAACTATTTCTTATTTTGCGGGAACTGGTGCAAGTACTTCATGTTTTGATGTTGTACGCTCAGGTGCTTTATGTACCATTGTATAGGTATAGTCCACACCCATACCGTAAGCACCAGAATGCTCACGTACAATCGCCATAACTGCATCGTATGTATCACGGTGTGCCCAATCACGCTGCCATTCGAGTAATACTTGTTGCCAAGTTACTGGAACCACACCTGCCTGAATCATGCGCTGCATGGCGTAGTCATGTGCTTCTTTCGATGTACCGCCTGAAGCATCTGCGACCATATAAATCTCATAATCGCCTTCAAGCATGGCGCCAAAAGCAAAGGTGTTATTGCACACTTCAGTCCACAAACCTGAAACAATCACTTTTTTACGATTATTTCTTGCAAGCGAATCCCGTACTTTTTGATCATCCCATGAGTTCATTGAAGTACGTTCTAGTAAAGGAGCATCTGGAAATACATTTAAAAGTTCTGGGTAGGTATGACCAGAGAAGCTTTCAGTTTCAACTGTCGTAATCGTGACAGGAATATTGAATGTTTTAGCTGCTTTTGCTAACCCTACAGTATTATTCTTTAATACTTGGCGATCTATTGACTGTACCCCAAAAGCCATTTGCGGCTGATGATCAATAAAAATAACCTGACAATTGGTTGGTGATAGTTGTTCTAAAAGAGATTTATTCACGTCTAAACTCCATTATTCATTATATAAGACTTTTAAAATTGCCTACTGGTTATTATCAAAACAGATAAAAATGTAAAAACATAGACAGCAAAACAGCTCGAATCTGTATCCTGTATGGATACAATCAAATCAATGATTGCTTTTTAATTTTTATAGTTTAATCATGGATATATATTTTTTAATTTTTAGTTATCCATGGATCGATTAGACTGTATTTCCACTTTTGTAAGTGTCGTAGAACATGGGAATTTTAGTAGCGCAGCTAGAGCACTCGATATTTCTCGTGATTTGGTAGCCAAACGTGTTTGCTACCTCGAAAATGATTTAAAAACAACGCTATTAAATCGAACAACCAGACAAATGAATCTGACCAGTTGTGGGGAAAAATTTTACCAACATTGCAAGGTTATATTGAGTGAATTTGAATGGGCAACTTACGAGATTAGCTATAACCAGCAATATCCTGAAGGCGAACTCAAGCTCAATACGCCCATGTCTTTTAGCAACATTTTCCTTCAACATATCATTTCAGACTTTATTGAGAAATATCCCAGTATTAAAATTGATTTGTTTATGACAGATCAGCTATTAGATGTGAATCAACATAAATTTGATCTGACCATACGCTTAGATGGATCTGCGCCAAGTTTGGCAAATAGTAAAATTTTAAATACCTATCAACGTTATTTATATGCAACACCTGAATATTTCAATCAACATGGATTACCTACTTCTTTAGAAGAACTTAAAGAACATAAGTTTCTAATTTACTATCAAGATAGCCGACATAAAAAATTGATTTTTCAAAAAGATCAGAAAGAAGTGTCTTTTAATTGTTTCCCTGTGATGACGTGTAATAATGGTGAACTATTATTGGATATGTGTTTAAAAGATCACGGTATTGTTTTTCTTCCAGAGTTTATTGCAGAGCCTTATTACAAAGAAGGTAAGTTACAGAAATGTTTGGAAGATTATACCAGTCAGCCACTTCACTTATATGTCACATGGCCAAACCGTAAGATTTTATCGAAAAAAGTAAAACTATTTATTGATTTTTTAACACATCAAATCATTCCCATAAAATAACCAATCTGGGCCTTTTCCACAGGAATTGGCCCAGATTTTTAATTCGTTTGAGTTGTTTCAATTTTCTTATTTTTAAATAAATTTAATAAATTTTGCTCGGCAGATACTGTACTGTTTTCTTCAATAAATGTGGTTGCGTAGTGTTCTAAATGATCTTCCATCAATTGAGTTGCTCGTTTTTCATCACCTTGTTCAATGGCATCTAAAATTGCACGGTGTTCATCTGCCGAACAATTATTATGTTTTGGAATTTCATACAATCCAATTAATAACGAAGTCCTCGCAATAAGTGTCTGCAAATAACTGGTCATGATCGAATTTTGATTAGCTTCGACAAGTTTTAGGTGAAATTGACCTGATAGCTTAATCCATTCGGCCCAATTTCCAGCTAAACGCTCATCCGACTCTTGTTCTACTAAAGTCCGAAGCTCACTAAAATCTAGGCGATGAGATTTTTGTGCTAGTTTTTTTACAGTGGCGATTTCCAGCATGCTGCGTGCTTCAAAGACTTCTTTTGTTTCATTTGTGCTATGTTTTGCGATGAGTGCCCCACGATTGGGCTGAATTTCGATGACCTTATCATGTGCAAGTTTGACGAAAACACGTCTTAACACTCCTCGCGTTACACCAAATGCTTCACATAAAGGTGCTTCAACTAAACGTGCGTCCGGAGCGAGTTGTCGATTTAAAATAGCATCTACAATAGCGTTATATATATGGTCATCAATCTCATCATTGCTCATTTCTACGGTTTTTTTTGGTGCATTCGATGACATTGATTTCTCCATTTTTATTAATGTCTCCTCTTTTTAGAACTTCATCTATTTTGAATAGTGTAAGTTTAACTTAAGCGTTTGGAAATATTTCTCTCATTTTTACACTATCTATGCTGAGCTGAATAATTCAATATTAAATCTCTAAATATCCACTTATATACCTAAATTTATTTGCTTTTTATAAAAAATTAAGCACGTCTCCGTTTATAAATATCTCTCTTCATATTCCAAAATTGTATCAAGCGAAATCACTCATCAATACTCCATCTCAATTTTGGCATAACTTTTGCTCAATAAAATTGTGCACAATTTAAATATCACATTGTGCACAATTTTAATTTCATTCTTTTAGTCAGTATTTCAAGCTGCTGAAGAACGTGCCCGCCCAACATAGGGAAGTGAGTGTTCAAGATGAATAATAGTGAAGCAATAATTAAACCTTCTTATGATGCAAAACTAACAAATCAAGACTTAGCTCCTTTAAAAAAGCAAACTTGGGGTGCTTATAATATTTTTGCTTTCTGGATGTCGGATGTTCATAGCGTCGGTGGTTATGTCATGGCTGGAAGCCTTTTTGCACTAGGGCTCAACAGCTGGCAGGTACTTTTATCTTTACTGATCGGCATTGCAATTGTTCAGTTTTTTACAAATCTCATTGCCAAGTCTAGCCAACAAACAGGCACGCCCTATCCTGTGATTTGCCGCGCAACCTTCGGTGTGCTTGGTGCAAATATTCCTGCCGTTATCCGTGGTCTTATTGCTGTCGCATGGTATGGCATTCAAACATATTTGGCCTCAAGTGCATTCTTATTGGTCATTTTAAAGTTCTTTCCAGACTGGTCAGCCTATGCTGATGTTTCAACTTACGGCTTTCTTGGGCTTTCCTATTTAGGATGGGTTGGCTTCATGCTGCTGTGGTTACTACAAGCGATTGTTTTCTGGTCTGGCATGGACAGCATTCGTAAGTTCATTGACTGGGCGGGTCCGGCTGTCTACGTTGTAATGTTTGCCATGGCAGTCTGGCTGATCTGGAAAGCTGGCTGGCAGAATATTGATTTAAATTTAAGTGGGGTTCAATACGACGGTTTTGCAGTTGTACCAGTCATGATTGGTGCTATTGCGCTCGTTGTCTCATATTTCTCAGGGCCGATGCTGAATTTTGGCGACTTCTCTCGTTATGGTAAAAGCTTTAACGCGATTAAAATGGGGAATTTTCTTGGCTTACCAATTAACTTCTTAGGCTTTTCTTTACTTACTGTAGTGTGTATTGCGGCAACGCTTCCAGTATATGGAAAACTTATAACAGACCCTATCGAGATGGTTGGAAAACTGGATAACACATCTGTAGTCATTTTAGGTAGTTTGACCTTAATGATTGCCACTATCGGAATTAATATTGTTGCTAACTTTGTTTCACCTGCATTTGATTTTTCCAACGTTTCACCGAGCAAAATTAGCTGGCGTATGGGTGGAATGATTGCAGCAGTAGGTTCAATTTTCATTACCCCATGGAATTTGTTTAATAACCCTCAAGTGATCCATTACACCATTGATATTTTAGGTGCATTTATCGGTCCACTTTTTGGTGTACTGCTAGCAGATTTTTATCTTGTTAAAAAACAAAAAATTGTGGTAGATGATTTATATATCTTAGATACCAAGGGTTTGTATTGGTACAAAAATGGTTATAACCACTCTGCCTTTTATGCGTTAATTCCAGCTTCATTAATTCCTATTCTCTGCGTACTTTTACCACAACTGTCTGGGCTGGCTAATTTCACATGGTTTATTGGGATGGGATTCGGTTTTGTCATTTACCGATTTCTTAACCAACCACTTGCCCATGCTAAATCGGCAATGACTAAGGTAAAAATACAATGAAAATTAAAATTATTAATCCTAATACTACTCAAAGCATGACTGACAAAATTGCTGCATCAGCAAAGATAGTCGCAAATTCTGATACTCAAATTATTACTGTGAGTCCTCAAATGGGCCCTGCAACAATTGAAAGTTATTATGATGAAGCCCTAAGTGCCGTAGGTGTGCTAGAGGAAATTCGCCAAGGTGAACTTCTAGATGTAGATGCTTATGTTATTGCCTGTTTTGGTGATCCTGCGCTTTATGCCGCCCGTGAAATCAGTTCGGCACCTGTGATTGGGATTGCCGAAGCAGCTATGCGAACTGCAAGTTATGTAAGTACTGGTTTTAGTGTGGTCACGACCTTACAACGCACAGTGAATATGAGTTGGCATCTGGCTCATCGCTATGGGGCTACGCCATTTTGCAAAAATGTTCGAGCTTGTGATATTGCAGTTGAAGATTTGGAGCTTCCTGACTCAGATGCTTATCGAACAATACGAGATGAGTGCAAAAAAGCACTCGCAGAAGATAAAAGCGATGCAATTGTTTTGGGCTGTGCAGGTATGAGTGATTTATGCCTAAAACTACAAAATGAATTGGGAGTGATTGTTATTGACGGCGTTACAGCAGCAGTTAAACAGGCTGAAATGTTAGTTCAGTTAAATTTAAAAACCAGCAAAGTTGGTGATTGGGCTTCACCTCCTCTAAAGAACTACACAGGCATATTGTCAGGTTTTGGAATGCGCTAAAGAGTTACTGTTTCAATTCCAGCTCAAAACTCAGAGTTGGAATTGAAACAAAGAATAATTAAAGGAATTAAGCCTCTGCTAACTCTGGCTGTTGTTCTTCTTTATAAAATGGCACATCACCGTTAATAGTTGCACGGTGCATGATGCGATGAGCATCTCCGTAATCAAATAATGCTTTATGTTGTGTGCAACGGTTATCCCAAATCGCGACATCACCATCTTGCCACTTCCAACGCAAATGAAACTGCTCTTGGGTCGCATGTCCAAATAGGAAATTAAGCAACTGCTCACTTTCTTGTTCGGGTAACTCATTAATGTGTGTGGTAAAGCCTTCACTTACGAACAACAGAGGCTCACCTGTAACCGGATGAGTACGCACCACTGGATGAACCACTGGCGGGTTACGCTTAAAGGTTTGCAAAAGCTTTTCACGCTCTTCTTCGTTATGAGCAAATCGTTCAAGCGGAAAAGACTTACGAATATCGTGCGTTGCAGTTAAGCCACGCAATTTTTGCTGCAACTCAAGCGGAAGCCCTTTAAAAGCTGCTGTATTACTCGACCATAATGTATCGCCGCCTACAGGTGGAATTTTAATGGCTTGCAACACACAACCTAAAGGTGGAGTTTTACTAAAAGTCACATCTGTGTGCCAAAGTTCATTGTCACGTAAGTCTTGTTTCCAGCTATCGAGCACCATCACCTCAGGTACATCTTCAATTGAAGGATAAATCGGGTGCACATGCAACGTGCCAAAACTACGTGCCAAGTCTGCTTGTACTTGTGGTGCTAATTGTTGCTTTCGAAAAAAAATGACCTGATGATCAAGCAAAGCCTGCTGGATTTGTTGCGTTGTCTGTTCATTTAACGCATTCAAATCAATATCGTGAATAATTGCGCCAATGGTAGGCTTGATCACTTCTATATTTAAGTTTGCTACTACTGTATTCATCTTCTTTACTACAACTGCTGACCATACCAAGGAGAAAACTGTTTTTGTAACCAACGTAAAAACAGCTCAAAACTAACTGCGACAATCGCAATCACAATAATGCCCAGAATCACCGTATCGGTAATTAAGAACTGTGCTGCCGATTGCACCATAAAACCAATACCACGGTCCGCTGCAACCAACTCAGCTGCAACTAATGTTGACCAGCCCACCCCAAGACCAATACGAATACCGGTAATAATATGAGGCAAAGCCGTTGGTAAAATGACATGCCAAAAGACTTGTGACTGGCTTGCCCCTAATGACAATGCCGCACGTTCACGATTAAGCTGATGGCTTAACACACCATGCGCACTACTAATAATGACAGGCGCCAAAATCGAGAAGAAAATCAAAAGTACTTTTGTGGTTTCACCAATACCGAACCAAATAACAAGTAACGGCAAATAAGCTAACGGTGGAATTGGACGTAATAATTCAACCAAAGGATCTAGAACAGCACGAACCCATTTGTTCAGCCCCATCCACAAACCCAGCGGAACACCAATCACCACGGCAGCAATCAAAGCCAAAAATACACGTGAGATACTGGCTGCCAAGTGTTGCCATAAAGTAGCCTTCATAAAGCCTTCTTGGCTGACCGATATAAATTTTTGCCAGACGGCCTGTGGACTCGGTAAAAACAGTTCAGGTACAACATGCAAAGCAGTAATGAGGAACCAGAGTGCAACTACACTTCCCACACTGATTATGCTGACCGCCAAAGTACGATGCTTCTCAAAAAATAACGATAGAAATGAAGCATTTTCTGTTTGCACATTTAACTCAGGTTTAAGCTCTGCTTTGTCATATTCATAGACGTTATCTTTAGTGTTCATGTAGGTAACGCCTCCTGACCGCTTTGTTTTTGTGCCCTTAAACTTTCAAATAGCTGTTCTCTGAGCTGAATAAATTGAGAATCCGATTTAATTGAGCGAATAGACTCACCCTGACGGTACCGTTGGGCAAAATCGAGGTGTAGAGTTTCTACAATCTTGCCTGGATGCGCTGTCATTAGTACCAGCTGATTGCTGAGTAATAATGCTTCTTCAATGTCATGAGTAATCAAAAAGAAGCTTTTATTTTGTTGAATCCATAAATCGAGCACTAACTGCTGCATGTTTTCACGCGTAAAAGCATCTAATGCGGCAAAAGGTTCATCTAATAAAATAAACGGCGCGTGACTGATCAAAGCTCTGGCAATACCAACACGTTGTTTCATACCACCGGAAAGTTCCCAGATATTGGCTTTTTCAACGTGACTTAAACCCACAATTTTTAAAATTGCACTCACTTGTTTCTCAATCTCTGCACGCTTTAAACCTTTTAACTGCAAAGCGAAGCCAACATTATCTGCAACATTCAACCAAGGAAGTAAGGCATGATCCTGAAACACCACAGCGCGGGTTACATCTGGACCAGTTACGACCTCATGATTTACAAGCACATCACCAGAACTCGGCTTTTGAAACCCTGCCAAGATATTAAGCAAAGTTGTTTTGCCGCAACCTGACTCGCCTAAAATCACGGTTAAAGAACCTTCTTCAATGGTTAGGTTAATGTCTTGTAAAACTGGCTTTTGCTGTTTAGGAAAAGTCAGATGAATATGTTTGGCTTCAAGTACACTCATGACAACTCCTTAAGGCTGCAAAAATGAAGAATTCACATTGCCTTTATAATCGGCTTTCAGTTGATCGACCTTACCCTGACCTTTTAAGAACTTCGCTGTATCAAAAATATTTTGTGCAAATTCACCATCTAACGTTTGTTTTTGCTGAGCGTGGTCAAGGTAGATGTTTCCACTTAATAAAAGTGGGATATCTTTTGGATTAGAACCTGTAAGCTGCGCAATTTTTTGCACGTTATCGGCATCTTTAACGTAAGCAGCTGGGTCTTGATTATATTTTTCAAGCTGCTCAAGCGTGGTTTGGACAAAAGCTTTTAAGAAATCAGGATTTTTCTCTGCAAAATCTTTACGTACAACCCATAAGTCATAAGTTGGAGCACCCCATTCACCGACTTGTTTCGAGTCAGTTAAAACCGTACCAGATGCTTTAGCTTTACTTAATGCAGGTTCCCAAACATAGGCAGCATCAATATCACCACGTTCCCACGCCGCTGAAATTTCAGGTGGACGCAAGTTAATAATTTTTACTTTGTCTTCTGGAATGTTCCAATGTTTAAGTGCAGACAAAAGGCTGTAATGGGTTGTTGAAACAAAAGGTACAGCAATGGTTTTGCCAATTAAATCTTGAGGGGTTTTAATGCCTGATTTATTACTCACCACTAATGCTTCAGACCCACCAAGTTTTGAAGTAATTAAGAATACTTCAATCGGTAAATCACGGCTTGCCGCAGCAGCAAGTGGGCTTGAACCAATATTGCCAAGTACAACATCACCTGAAGCAAGTGCATTAACTACATCTGAACCCGCATCAAATTTTTTCCATTGAATGGTCCGTTGACTATGTTTTTCATAATCTCCGTTGGCCTGTGCAACTTTGCTTGGGTCAACCCCAGTTTGATAAGCAATCACGACAGGTTTGTTGTCACGAACTGAAGCACCCGTATTATTATCTTTCTTATTTTGCCATACGATAAATGCAACAATTGCTACAACCACAATTGCCGTGATAATCAACGGTTTGGTCTTTGTGCTCATAATTTCATGATCTTTCAATAATATAAGCCCATGGTATGCAGCCGGCTTTATAATGAAAAATAAAAAAATATGAGTTGCTTATCTAATTTTTATAAATAACTTTTCCTTATAAGTTTTTATCTTTTGGTAAAAAGCAAATTCTAATTAAACTTACAGATTAAAATAAAAATTAAAATACTTATATATCAATAACTAAAAACGATATTCACAAATCATATGATTAGGAAAACCTGACAGATGCCCTCTAAGTATTTTATCCTCTCATATTTGATCATTTTTATTTTTGCATATTGCATCCAGAGTTTTGCATCTAATTAATTTTTATTCTTTTATATAAAGTTCAGATTTTATTATCTTTTTATCTTAAATCTTCTGCAAATATTGAGATTTGGGCAAATCTTTTTCTGGTTTATACATGACGCAAATTTAATTTTTATTTTTAAGAGGAGAAAAATTCTTTTGTTTAAACATTCTCAAATTTTGAAAAAAACATTAATTACAACGTCTTTAATTACATTCAGCCTCTCAAGTCATGCAGCGCTTACCTTTGGCAATTCTGAAGAAGGTGAACTTAAAGTAAGTGGTACTGTTCGGGCTAAATATGTTTATGATTTTGACTCTGAACCCTCTACCAGTAAATTTTCTTTTAATGACGCCGTATTATGGCTAGATTACAACTCTTCGAAATGGATTGGCCGCTTAGATTATCGGATTTATGAATATTACGGGCATTTAGGCGATGCCAATTGGCTCACCGATGCATGGATGGGTTATAAAATTAATGACAACAGTAAAATTATTGCTGGCTTAAACCCCGTTCCTTTTGGCTTGGGACGCTTTTGGGGAAATACTTATTATTTAGGCATTGCCAATAGTGCTGGTTGGGAAGATGTACACAACCTTGGGGTGAAATATGATTTCAATGATGGAATCAATGAAGCACAACTCGCCTTTTATCCTACCGATGGTGGCACCTATAGAGGTAAAAGCAAAGACTCGAGTCGATTTAGTATCAACCCTGTCAATGCAGATGACTCAGTACCAGAAGGCACCAATACCAAAGAAAAGAACTCAATTGTTGTTCGCGGTGCTCATACCTTTAAGAATATCTTAGGCCGAGAAAATTTCTCTACCCAACTGGGCGCCTCTGCATGGTATTCCACCATTGAAAATAAACGTTCAGGGCAAGATGGCGATCGCCAAGTCTATTCAGTTTTTAGCAATACCAATTATAACCAATGGAATTTACAGCTTTTGGCTGGTTATCAAGACATTGATAATGCCGACAATGAATTTAAAGATCATCTGACTTTGGGCGGTTTCGATTATTCATTTAATTCGGCAACCAAAGGTCAGATTTATTCAGCCGAACTGAGCTATCTATTTCCTCAGCAGTTTGGACCAATTACTTCTGTTCGCCCGTATTTAAACTATAGTTCTTATCGAAAAGAGCAAGATGGCTTTAAAGATTCAACCCGTTTTATTCCCGGCATTGCCTTTAACTATCAAAAATTGACAGTACAAGCTGAGTTACTAATGGGTAAACATGATCCATATCTAGGAGACAGTGAAGGCCTTGCGGCTGGTGGAACTAATGATAAATGGAATAAAAAAGCATTTGTAATTTTTGCTTATTACTTCTAACTCGAAAAACAAAGGCCAACAGATGTTGGCCTTTGTTTTTATCTAGATATTTATTTTTACTCTAATCGATTACTGGTGAATTATTGAGAGGAAGTTCTGTTTTATCTTCATCGATAACATCGACATCTTGGGCGGTAGGCTCAAACTTAATCAGTAGTCCAATCACAATTAAAGGAATAAACGCAAAAATAGAAATAATCAGGTAAACATCAGTTTTATATCCCGCCATCCAGATCGGTAAAACAAACAAAGCAATTGCTTGAGCAACACCCGTTACCGCACGGTTAAAGCCAACACCAACGCCACGAATCGAAGCTGGATAAGCCATAGTCGGATACACCATCATTTGTGCCCCAGGTCCAAAGCCTTCGGCAAAAAGCCACAAACCTAGCATGCCAATTGCGGTGTAGAGTAAAAAGCTATTACCGGGTTCACCAATGAATGCCAAAGCAATGAGGGCTATAAACTGGAGTAAAAAGCCTGTGAGCAACACATGACGAGATTTAAATCTGCTAGCAACAAATACGCCTAACAGCCCGCCCGTAAATGCAAACAGTAAGTTGAGTCCAAGTGTGGTGGTAATGGTCGTCAAGACATCGGTATGAAAAAAACGCGTTAAAATAGAAGGTAAAAAGAAGGCAATGGTCGTGTACTGAAATGCCACCGAAATGTGAATCACAATTGCCACAATAGTTCTTGGCAAATAGGTTTTATTAAATAAAACCGCAAACCCCTCGCGCTTTTTCTTTTCAGCAGTTCTTTCTACTTTTTCAACTGTAGCGACTGCATTAATTGCATAGGATTCTTGTAGAACTTGAGCCGCCCCTTTTAAATCGCCTTGGTTTGCAAGCCAGATTGGTGATTCAGTTAAATATTTACCACGAATAAAAATAATGAGTAACGCTGGCACTGCTCCAAAAATTAAAGATGCTCGCCATAGCCAGTTGCTATGCTCAGGGGGTAAAAGAAAATAAAGCGCCAGAACTAGACCAAAACAGACCGAAGAAGCGGCATACCACATTGGGCACCATGCAGCTAAACGCGCTGCCTTGTTGCTACTCCCGTTAAATTTGGAAAACTCAGATAAGTATGACATTGCCACCGGCAAATCAATACCAACACTAATTCCCATAATAAATCTGGCTAAAATCAAAACCCAGACATTCGGTGCAAAACCAGCAACAATTGCAGCAATCACAAAGAGCACCATGTCCGCCATAAAGACCCGATAACGGCCGATTTTATCTGTCAGCCAACCACCAATCAGGTTACCCACAATGGTTCCGCAGACAATTGCTGAAGCCACCACACCAGTCATCACAGGGCTTAAAGAAAACTCTGAGATAACTTGCTCAATACCAAAGGACAGCGTTGTTAAATCATAAGCATCAATAAACACCCCAATTAGTGCTAACCAAATAACTTTATTCGATTTACCCTTCCCTGCAAATTTTGAAATTAATTGTGAAACATCATCGGGAGATTTAATTTCATAACGATGGTTATGATCGAGTTCTTGTGTGCTCACTTAATAATTCCTGAATTTTAATCACAGGAACAAAATAATGATTATTCACATCATATAAAAACAAATTAATCTGATGTTTTAATCTTAATTATAGAATTATCTTTTCATTATTTACTCAGCAGTAAAACCGATATAAAAAGACAAAATAAAAGCTGGTATTTAACTAGCTATTTATTTAAAGGTTTTCTAAAATATTAACTCGCCTCAGCAAGTTTTAACTCTTTTAGATTACGATATTTTGCACCGCGGTGATTTTCAGGTAAATATGGCCCAGCACCAAATAATTTTTCTCTTAATGTTCCTTGTGCATATGAGGTTTGATATACCCCTCGTTTTTGCAACTCTGGCACAATAAATTCAACCACATCGGCAAAGGTTTGATGCGCCAAAATATAGGCAAGGTTAAAGCCATCGACATCTGTATCTTCAACCCATTGCTGTAGAGCATCTGAAACTGTTTCTGCCGAACCCACTAACACAGGTCCATTCCCACCTAAGCTGTTCCAGTTTGCAATTTCTTCAATGGTCCAAACACGTTCTGGATCTGCATTTACATAAGAATCTAATAAAGATTGAATGGCATTGGTTTGAATATATTCAACTTTGTCAGTGGGTTGATATTGTGAAAAATCAACACCCGACCAGCCAGATAGCAATGTTAAAGCGCCATCGTAGCTTCCATAGGTTTGATATTCCTTAAACTTAGCCTGTGCTTTTGCATCGGTTTCATCAGTGACAATCGACAAAAGTGCATAAATTTTAACTGAGTACGGGTCGCGGCCTTCTTGAGCCAATTTTTGGCGAATGCCCTGTACCACTTTTTTAGTGGCAATTTTAGACGGCGCCGCTATGAATACGCACTCGGCATTTTGACTGGCAAACTTCTGCCCGCGTGAAGATGCACCTGCTTGGTAAAGTACTGGTGTTCTTTGCGGTGATGGTTCACAAATATGGATGCCCGGTACAGTAAAGTATTTACCTTCGTGCTGAATTGGATGCACTTTTTTATGGTCAGCAAAGATACCGCTTTCACGGTCACGGAGTACCGAACCTTCTTCCCAAGAACCTTCCCAAAGTTTGTAAAGAACTTCTAAGTATTCATCAGCAATATCATAACGATTGTCGTGATTAACCTGAGTTTTTAGGCCCAAGTTTTTCGAACCACTTTCTAAATAAGACGTCACGATATTCCATCCAATTCGCCCTTTGGTTAAATGGTCTAGCGTGCTAATACGTCTAGCAAAAGGATACGGATGTTCAAAGGAAATAGAGGTCGTGACGCCAAAACCCAAGTGCTTGGTGACGGCTGCCATCGCTGGCACAATCTGTAGCGGATCATTGACTGGAACTTGTACTGCACCTGTTAAGGCATGTTCAGCACTTTGATGATAAACATCATAAATACCAAGCACATCCGCAATAAAAATACCATCAAAAAAACCACGCTCAAGAATTTGTGCTAAATCTGTCCAATATTCTAAATCTTTATATTCAACAGATCGGTCTTGAGGATGTCGCCATAATCCAGGAGATTGATGGGCTATACAATTCATTTCAAAAGCGTTAAAACTAATTCTCTTAGTCATAAAATATCAACCAGCATTCTATTTAATTTTATACTAAAGCAATTTTTATATTTTCTTTATAATATATACCCCAAACAAAATATGATTTTATTCTAATAGTTTTTTATAATTTATTTTAAGAAATAAAAATAATGTTAAGCCACTCAAAATAGCAGCTTAATATCTAAAACTATAATTTATTGTTTAGCAACTTCACCAATACGCCATTGATAAGGTGGTAATGTGCCGTTTACACTAAAATCACCGACAATTCGATTTTTAAATACTCTCGGATTATGTGAAGATAAAGTTCTTACATTACGCCAGTATCGATCTAGGCTTAAATCTTTGTCTGTTGCAGAAGCACCTAAAGCATCAAATAAAATCGTGGAAGCATTTAAAATTAGATCGGTAATGACCGTTTGAGACTGCGCACTTTCAAGTTCGGCAAGCGCATTTTGCTCTTCTTCAAGCTGCTCATTATTTTGAAATGCAGCCAAGTAAGCACGCTGTAAGCTTTGTGCCACTTTTTCAACAATCGCTCCTGCACTATAAGCCGCGCCACGAATTTGTCCTACTACTTGTAAAATTTGCGGATCCTGTTTTACAAACTGGGAATTCGCATGCGTGTAGTTTCGGGTACGTTTAGCAACAGCTTGAGAAACATCATAGGTTGCAGCACGCCCTAGACCTGTAATGATTGCCAGTTGGACCAGTTGATAGTAAGCAGCCGAATATTTAAAACGGTCATCGTCAGGTAAAATTTCAGCTTCATCGACCAATACATCGTGGAAATATGCCGTACCACTTGCAGTAAGCTGCTGTCCAAAACCATTCCAGTCATCAACAATTTCTACACCTTCATCTTCACGGCGAACAACAACTGAGCCAGACTCTCCTTTTAAATCTGTTACCCCAACATCCACCCAGTCTGCATATAGGCTCCCTGTGGTGTAGTATTTTTTGCCTTTAACGCGAATTTTTCCATCACTATCTCGATATAAGTGAGTTTCAAACTGATCGATTGACTCTTTCCCGCCTTCAGACCATGCACTACCCACTGTTTCGCCATTGGCAATTCGGTTAAGCCAACGCTGTTGAAACGCCTTATCTTTACTTACCAAGACATCTTCTGTAAAACCAAAATGCACACGCAAAGCTTGCGGTAAGTTTGAGTCGGCCTCTGCAAGTTCAATGAGCAATGCAAATAGTTCAGGAATGGTTGCATCAAAGCCCCCATGAGTTTTTGGAAGTCTTAACCGTGTAAAACCAATATCCTTAAGCCATTGAAGTTGTTCATAGGGCAAAATATGCTGCTGCTCACGGATTAAAGCCCCTTCTTTAATACGGGCAAAAGTCGGTCTGAAGTTACTTGCCAATTCATCATACCGTTCAGAAGGTCCTTCACCCCATACCCGCGAAATGATTGAAGCCTGACTTAGTGCAGCGTGAGTTAATGAACCGAGATGATGCTCAAAATTTAAATTTGTCATGTAAGTAAAACCAATATTGCTTTGCTTTTACCATAAAATATTTATTTCACATGAAAACGATTATTTTTTTATAACAGTATTCAATCTTGATATAACACCAATCAAAAGCATGGCATTGCTAAGCAATTTGTTTTTTGTGAAGACTATGCTGACTTTGCAATAAGGTTTGCATATATTCTGAATAGACAGAAAGTTTTTCGAAAATATGCTCTGAGTAAAACATGTCATCAATTAAGTGTGTCATTTGATTGACAGTAAAGGTATCGCATAGGCCGACCAGTGCTGCATTCATTTGAGCAAACAGAGCGCATAATTGAACATACACTTCATCTTTATTTTTAAATAATAATTTACGCATATCCAACTGATCTAAGTCTTTTAGACCCTCATCTTTTACGACTTTTACCCAATGAATTTTTATTTTTAAGAACTGTTCAAGTTGCTTTAACGCTTCTAAATCAAGCTCTAAATGGGTAATTAAAAAAACTGTAGAGATATCACTTCGACATAATGCTTTAATTAAATTTAAATAAATAAATTCAGCTTCTCCCATCTCTATTAATTCTAAATCTAGATATATTTTTAGGCTTTCTAAAACTTCGTCTACCTTAAATACGACCTTCTTGTCAGCTTGATAGTATTTATTAAGGATAGTTAGCACAGGTGGAGTCGCCGGTGTTGTATAAATGGCTGCTTTGTTTAAGTTCGCAAAAATAAATGGCGAGAATAGATAAGCCAAACTGCTTTGCTGTGGCTCAATGTGAGACTGAATTAAATACACGGTTTGAGTTTTAGAAAAATCCCTGAGTACTTTCGCTCTAAGTAAGGTTGCTTCAAGGTTCACATAAGTCTGTTCCAACTGATCTATTACCAAGGTGGAAATAGTCTGATTTTTAATAATTTTATGAATAATGTTCAGTTGAGAAGTGATAAACATTTTTTAACATCCAAGCTATTTTAGAAGCGTTACACTTACACTTAGGTCTTTAAGAAACACGCAACAACCAGACCCTACACAAAACAACAATGGAATAGAAAAGAAGAACACTATCATGTACTTATATAAAATCTAAAACAGCGTTCACATTATGTCTTGAAAGTTGATTTAGGTTGGCGGTAAATCCTGTTCATTTTTATTTTGAACTTTAGAGGACTGGATATATAGCTACAGATGATTGAAAAAAAACTATAGCACGCTATCAAAACACGGTTTAACTGTTATAGTTTTATAAAAAATTTCTGTATCTACATATACAAATACAGTGAGTGCATGATTAAGAAAACTTCTTAAGGTAGGTAGTTTTCATGAGACGATCTATTGCATATCGCCAGATATTTCATCAATGTTTCAATGCAACATGTATTTTTACAAATGCAACATCAAGCCTAAACTTTGTTAACAGATTGAGAACAATCAATCGTTCTATTCTCTTGAAATATCAAGCAATTATGTTGCTTTACCCTGTTGGCACTTTACTTGCTAAGAACATTTATCACAGAAGTAAGCCTAATTGCCAAAGTACTTTTTTGCCTGAAATTAAGTAGTTAAATCATTTAATCATCATCAGCTAGTTCACAGGGGGAAAGTTTATGAGCCTCGGTCTAACCGCTTTAGAATTAGCACGAATACAATTTGCTTTTACAGTATCCTTCCATATTATTTTTCCGGCCACTTCTATTGGACTTGCCTGTTTTTTGGCAGTTTTGGAATGGAAATGGTTAAGAACGCAAAACCCTATCTATAAAGATCTATTTAAATACTGGATTAAGATCTTTGCCGTTGCGTTTGGTATGGGAGTTGTTTCCGGTGTCGTGATGAGCTATCAGTTTGGTACCAACTGGAGTGAATTTTCACGAGTAGCAGGAAGCATTACTGGTCCTTTACTTACCTATGAAGTCTTGAGTGCCTTCTTCTTAGAAGCAGGTTTCTTAGGAATCATGCTGTTTGGTTGGGGCCGTGTTGGTCCTAGAGCCCATTTCTTTGCAACGCTTATGGTTGCCATCGGAACATGTATTTCGATGTTCTGGATTTTATCGTCCAATAGCTGGATGCAAACACCGCAAGGTTTTGCCATCGAAAATGGCATTATTGTGCCAAAAGACTGGCTAGCTATTGTCTTCAACCCGTCCTTCCCTTACCGCTTTGCACATATGGGTGCTGCTGCCTTCTTGGTTTCATCTTTATTGGTAGTGGGAACATCTGCTTGGCACTTGGTAAAAGGCCGTCGTGATGAATTGGTGAAAAAATCATTCTCGATGGGTTTATGGATGGTACTTGTGACTTCTTGTTTACAAGTGGTGATCGGCGATAACCACGGTTTAAATACTCGTGAGCATCAGCCTGCCAAACTTGCTGCTATGGAAGGCCACTGGGAAACTAATCATAACGAGCCTATGCCACTACTGTTATTTGCCATTCCGGATATGAAAGAAGAACGAAATCACTTTGAAGTGGGCGTTCCATATTTGGGTAGCTTAATTTTGACTCACAGTTTAGATGGACAAGTGACTGGCTTAAAAGAATTCGCACCTGAAGACCGTCCGAACTCGACCATTATTTTCTGGAGTTTCCGTGTCATGGTGGGTCTTGGCGTCCTTATGGTCACCTTATCACTCATTGCTCTTTGGTTACGTAAAAGAGGAAAACTCTATGAAACATCATGGTTTCATAAATTTGCTGTAGTGATGGGGCCTGCAGGTTATGTGGCAATGCTGGCTGGTTGGATCACTACCGAAGTAGGCCGTCAACCTTGGGTAGTATATGGCATTATGCGAACCAAAGATGGTTTATCGCATACTGTTTCGGCAGATCAGGTGGGTCTAAGTCTCTTTATTTTTGTGGTGGTGTATACCATCGTTTTTGGTAGTGGAATTTACTACACCTTAAAACTCATTAATAAAGGCCCTGTATTTATCGACACGCCAAATATGGAAGCAGGCGGCGTAGGACACTTTAAAACACCGATGCGTCCACTTAGTGCAGTTGATGAAAATATTGACAGCAAACAAAACTCTGGGGAGAACCGTCATGATTGATCTTTCTTTAATATGGGTCGGTATTATCGGTTTAGGTGTTTTAATTTACGTGGTCATGGATGGCTTTGACTTAGGAATCGGGATTATGTTCCCCTTCATTAAGAATAGCCAAGAACGTGACGTGATGATGAATACCGTCGCTCCTGTCTGGGATGGTAATGAAACCTGGATGGTACTTGGGGGTGCTGGCCTGTATGCAGCCTTCCCGCTGGTCTATTCAACGGTTTTATCTGCGCTCTACCTGCCTATTATTTTCATGGTCATTGCCTTGATTTTCCGTGGGGTTGCTTTTGAATTCCGTTTTAAAGCTCATCGGACCAAACACCTTTGGGACTTAGCTTTTATTTGGGGTTCGGTTTTAACGAGCTTCCTCCAAGGGATTATTTTAGGGGCCTATATTCAAGGGATTAAAACCGAAAACGGTATTTTTGCCGGTGGCCCTTTTGACTGGCTTACTGCATTCTCCATTTTCACAGGTATTGGTGTAGTTGCCATGTATGCCACTTTAGGCTGTGGTTGGCTCATTTTAAAAACTGAAAAAGGCTTGCAGCAACGTATGTATGAGCTGATGCCAAAGTTAATTATTGCGCTGCTCATTATCTTTGGTGCCGTCAGTTTATATACGCCGTTAACACACCCCGAAATTGCAGATCGCTGGTTCTCTTTACCAAATCTGTTTTATTTTAGTCCAGTGCCTATTTTGGTCTTACTATTTGTTGGCCTGATTTTATCGGCATGTAAAAAACAGCAAGACCACAAACCATTTATATATACCTTGGCATTGGTCTTCCTTGCCTTTACTGGTTTTGTGATTAGTTTGTGGCCAAATATCATTCCACCATCAGTTACGATTTGGCAAGCGGCAGCGCCTCATTCCAGCCAAATGTTTGCTTTAGTGGGTGCGCTTATTTTGATTCCAATCATTATTACTTACACCATTGTGTCTTACTGGGTATTCCGTGACAAAGTTCGTGTAGGTGATGAAGGTTATCATTAAGGTACGGGGGTGTTATGAAAAAGTCGTCAGTTAAACTCAGTCAAACCCAATGGTTTATTCTGTTATGGCTTGGTGGTTTTTTAGCCTTAGCTGTGATTGCAGGTTTGTTTAAAGTGATATTGATTTATGCTGCCCCTTACTTAAAGTAAACCCATCCTTATAAACAAATGCCGTTTGTAGATTCTGCAAGCGGCATTTATTATTGGTTCATTGCATCTTTTATTTTGTTATTTCGTGCAGCCCATACATGTATAAATCAGAACAACTCGCCCATAGC
Source organism: Acinetobacter sp. AOR12_HL (assembly GCF_027855275.1). Classification (NCBI taxonomy): domain Bacteria; kingdom Pseudomonadati; phylum Pseudomonadota; class Gammaproteobacteria; order Moraxellales; family Moraxellaceae; genus Acinetobacter; species Acinetobacter sp. AOR12_HL. Next base: position 26,790 of record NZ_JAKTIJ010000035.1, read on the forward strand.
ATTCGCCAACTTATTGAAAGCGGCACTTTAAATGCACATGAGAAATTACCGTCATTAAGAGATCAGGTCCATCGTTCTGGTTTTAGTTTAATGACTGTGATGAATGCTTATCAGGAGCTTGAATCACAAGGTCTGATCTATTCAAAGGAAAAGTCTGGCTATTTTGTTGCCGAGCAAATTGCACTTAAACCACTGGAACAATATTCGGTCGTTTCACTCAATTCTAAAATTGAAATTAATTCTTTAGTTTTTAAATATCTTAAATCGATTCAACATGAGTCTGTTATACCTTTTGGTTCAGCTTTTCCTGATAGTCAACTTTTAGCTGCTCCCAAACTTATTCAAATTATGGGGCAACTTGCACGGCAAAAGCAAAGCTATGACCAAACAGCAAGCCTACCTCCCGGTAATTTAGCGTTAAGAAAACTGATTGCTCAGCGCTACTGTATGCAAGGCATACAGACCGATCCAGATGACATTGTCATTACATCCGGAGGATTAGATGCACTCAATCTTTCTTTACAAGCAGTAGCCAAACCGGGTGACTATATTCTATTGCAACAAACCGTGTTTTACGGTGCTTGGCAGGCTGCTGAACGTTTAGGACTTAAGGTCATTACCATTCCCGAACATCCACAACATGGTTTTGACCTAGAGGCTTTTGAACAGGTTATTCATACATATCCAATTAAAGTATGTTGGCTCATGTTAAATAGCCACAACCCGATCGGGTTTACGGTCAGTGATGAGATTAAATATAAAATTGCCAAACTGCTTCATGAACACCAAATTTACTTAATTGAAGATGATGTCTATGAAGAGCTTTATTATGGCGGGCAAAAACCACTTTCGATGAAGTACTTTGACCAACAAAATCTGGTACTGCACTGCTCTTCATTTTCTAAAACTTTAGGGGCAGGTTTTCGGGTAGGTTGGGTCTATGCGGGTAAGTTTTCAGATCATATCCAACACTTGCAGCTCATGAGTACTATTTCAGTGAATGCACTCATCCAAAATGCCTTGGTTGAGTTCTTGTCTCATCATCATTATGAAAAGCATTTGCGCACACTTAGACTTTCACTTGAACGTTATAAAAAGCAGTTTTACCACTATTTGAAGCAACATCTGCCCGCGATCTGTGAGATTTATTATTACCCAAGCGGTTATTTTCTATGGGTTAAATTGCCTCATAAACTCGATAGCATGCAAATTTATGAAGAACTCATCCAACAAGATATTGGTGTTGCGCCAAGCCCACTCTTTAGTGTTTTACCCGCACAGCAGCATTATTTAAGAATCAATTGTTCTTTTGAGTGGAACGAAAAAATTCAAACTGCTTTAGATCAAGTCATCAAAACCATTCAACAAAGGGTCGAAGCAAGCCTGTAAAGTGATGCTTCGACCTAAGCACAATTTTAAAGTATTTAATTTATGATAGTTTCATCTTAAAGCGCGATTTTAAGGGTAAGAATATCTGGATGTTAATATGGAAATAGATGAAGAACTGACTCTTAAAAAAATACAGATTTTTTTGGCCTTTATGCGCTGTGGCAATTTGTCTAAAACCGCGGCAGAAATGCAACTGAGTAATGTCAGTGTTCATAAAGCACTACACTCTTTAGAAAGCGCTTTACGTTGTCCTCTTTTTAAAAATGAAGGCCGTAACCTCATTCCTTTAAAAAGTGCTTATGTATTTGAAGAACGGGCGCAAAAAATCGTACAAGACATTTTTATCACCGTAAATAAAACCAGAGAAGCCGCTGGCTTTGCAGCCAAGGTTTTACATTTAGGGTCTCTTTATTCTTTGACGGTAAATACGATTCCAAATGTGATTAGCGGTCTCAAACTCAGACGTAGTGAGCTTGATATTCAACTGTTGCTGAGTTCAAATCAGGATTTGGTGAAAAAGCTCAAAGCAACTGAGCTGGATGCAATGATTGTAGCTTTAAATGAAACCACTCAAGATGATGACTTTGAAATTTTGCCGATGTTTTCAGACGATATCTTTCTGGCAGTCAATAAAGATTCAAAATATGCTGAGTTTAAAGATATTGATTTAAGCCTTTTAAAAGAAGAAACTTTTTTAACTTTAACCAAGGGTTTTGCAACTCATAACGACAGCGACATCATTTTTAAAAAAGCCGGTTTTTCACCTAAAGTTGCTTTGCAGGTCAATGATATTTTTACCTTAATTAGTATGGTTAGCTCAGGTGTAGGTTTCGCACTATTACCTGGTCGTATTTCTGCGGTTTATGAAAGTTCGGTAAAACTTATTCCGCTAAAACAGCAATACCACATGCAACAAGAAATCGGTCTGGTCTTCTTAAAAAGTAAAGAACGCGACCCAAACTTACTTGCTCTGATTGCTGAATGTCGTATGTTTGCATCTAACTTTAAAAGATAGAAGCTGCTGCGAATAACAACAGCTCTTTTGCCTGATTATAAAATACGTATTAACCCACCAAAGCTTTAACCGCAAAGAACAGAATAGTTGGACCCATTAAGCAACCAAGGCCCGTATGAAAAGTTGCTGTAAGTGCACCGTAAGGCACTAAACGGCGGTCTGTAGCAGCTAAACCAGCTGACACGCCACTTACCGTTCCTGCCAAACCGCCAAAAATCATCGCAGAACGTGGATTGTCTAATCCCATAAATTTCGCAGTGAGTGGTGTTGAAACCATTACACAGATTGCTTTCACTAAGCCCGTTGCAATTGATAACGCCATGACCTCAGAACTTGCGCCAATTGCAGCTCCAGTCACTGGCCCAACAATGTAAGTCACTGCACCTGCGCCAATTGTGGTAATACTTACCGCATCGCGATAGCCAAAAATCCACGCAAACATACAACCGACAATAAATGGCAAAATGGTCCCGAGAAATAAAGAGAAGGCACCAATAAATCCAGCTTTTTTGGCCTCAGTCGCTTGTACTTCAAATGCTGTGGCTACAATAGTAAAGTCACGAAGCATTGCACCGCCCATGAGTCCTACACCTGTAAAAAGTGCAAGGTCGGTCAAGCCTTTTTCACCACCTGTCATTTTTCCGCCAAACCATGCCAAAATCAAACCAATTACAATCGCAATTGCTGAAGCATGCACACGTCCATTGGTTAAATATTTAGAGAGCTTGGTCGACAGCCACATAATTAAGGCAATTAAAGCAAAAGCTGTAATTAAACCTAAATGTGTTAAGTCTTTTAATAATAATTCAACCATGAACTTTACCTCCGATTCGGTTTAAGGCTGTGTCCTCTTCTTCTTTAGGTAAAGGGCTGGCTTTGTTATATCGACTTAGACCAGCAATAGTGAGCGTACAAACTGCAACTGAGACTACAGCCGCAAAGAGTGCCATATGGCCACTCGATAATGCTGCCACTACATTTTGTTGGGCTGCCATAGCAACAACAACCGGGATATACATGGTGCCCCAGAATGAAACTCCTTTTTCAGTTTCAACTGTCATCATTCCACGTTTTTCCATCCATAACCGTATACAAATGAGTAAAATCATGGCGATACCCACGCCACCAACATTGGACTTTACACCCAATAAAACGCCTAATAGATCACCAGCAATTACACCAACCAAGGTGCAAAGTGCGAGTAAACCAACTCCATATATAATCATGACAATCCCTCATATCCTTGGATCATTTATGCTTTTGTAAAATCTGACTCAAAAAGAAAAACTATTTGCCTGTTCTTTTTGCATTGCCATCTGAATGCTGTCTAAACGTGTTCCCTGAAATGACAATACAGTTCCTTCTTTAAATGTTCGACGTGCAAGTGTAGTAAGCACCGTTCCCGGCAAAGCTTCGATCTGTAACCTCACACCTCGCTCCCATGCAGCTTGGATGGTACTTTCCCAATCTACAGTTCGACTCATATTAAAAGCCAAGTCATCACCAATCTGTTCTGGCCTGCTAAGCGTACGAGCCGTTGTACCACTTAAATAACGTATTTTAGGCTGCTTTAAAGTCACTCCCTCCATAGACGCTGCAAGTTGCTTTGCTTGCTGACTTAATAATTCACAGTGCGATGGCACCGATACATCTAATTTTTTTGCCACCACGCCTTGTTGCTTTGCCAAAACAGCAACTTGAGTCATGGCTTCAAAGCTTCCTGAAATAACAATCTGATTATGTGCATTAATATTTGCGACAAACACCTCTGGCGTTATTTCATAAATTTGTTTGACCCATGTTTCAACAGCTGCACGGTCTGTACCAATCAGGGCCGTCATACCATAGCCAGTTGGATAGGCGTTTTGCATGAGTTCACCTCGATAGGCAACCAAACGAACGGCATCCTCAAAGGCTAAAACTCCTGCTATAACCGCAGCCGACCATGCGCCAATTGATAGACCCGCTACATAATCAGGTGTTAAGTTTTCCGCTGTTAATAAAGCTGAACTCACCACACCTGAAATCAGTAAACAAAGCTGTACTGCACGTGTCGACTGCAATGCAGCCGGACTATCTAGCATCAAGACATCTTCTTTGAGTGCATCCGATGCACGCTCAAGGTATTCTTTAACCAGTGCGGTTTGAGGTAAATCGTGCAACATATTGCTTCTTTGCACACCTTGTCCCGGATATACCCAAATTGAAGCCATGATATCTATTCCCTAATTCCATGGGTTTTCTACTAAAACAGCACCCTCAGGACGTTTCAATAGAACTTTTCCGCTATCCCTAGTCCATTCTTTTAACGCCAAACCACCTTGTGGAAGTTGAAGCTGTATATCCACATTGAGCCCGGCTTGGTGAAAATTTTCGAGTAGCTCAATCGCCTGCTTTTTAGCAAAAGGTTGTTCAGCTCGAATCAACAAATCTATGTCACTTTGCTGGGTTACTGTTTTAATGCCCGTTGCTAGCTCAAACCCGAAACTTCCTGTATATCCCCAACATCCTGAAAAGTTTTTCATAATGCTAGAAATGCTCTGTAAACGTTCTGCCAAGTGTTTAAAGTGCCTTGGATTTACTTCAGCTAGTGCTTCGGGTTTAAGCTGTCTGCTAATTACAGATCTTGGCATTTGCGCTGCATATCGTTGATAGCGAAATTGTCCTCTTATACCCACAGCCACCTGATCTTCAGGAGTAATTTCCCGTCGAACCACAACAGGATCGCCTCGTAGTAACGCCTCTCTCACCCAAAGCGGAGCATCATCGGCTAAGCAATCAACCGTCATGCCCCACAGTAAATCATGGGCTTCGAGCCTAAGTTTCATGACCATTGCTCACGCAATAATTCACGGACTTTTTTAGACATTTGACGGTTTTGGCCGTGAAGTCTTTGTTCCAATCCGCTAGATTGATCAGCATTAATTTCTTTAAATGCTCGAGCAACTACCTGCTTCGCTAACGAAAGATCATCGTTTGTCGGTTGTTCAGGGTTTTCAACAGATAACAGTTCAGATAACAAACCAAGCGTGGCATAACTTTCAATGTCATAAGCCATTGGCGGAATGCTTGATGCCAATTGCTCTAACTCATCAACCGACCGCAAGGTAACGCGTGCAGCAGATTCCTTACCCATCGCATGCACCATAACACCTGAATCTTTTAAGGCAATAATACGATTGGCTTGGTATCCATGCGCCAAGAAAGCACCAGACATCGACTTACCAACCAATAAACTCACAATTGGATGACCTGCCAATCTAGCTCTAGCATAGCTATCTACTGCACCCGCTAAAGCTTGATGAATACCTAATAATTCTTCGCGGCGCCCATAGGCCTGACTTGGAACATCAACCAGACATAAAATCCCGCGTTTAGTTTCAGCCTGTGCATCGGCTTGAATCACCTCATCGACTGCTTTTGCCAAGCCCCAGCCTTCCAAGAGTCCAACTTCTCCTTGTTTTGCCCGTGGGAACAGATTATTGGTATCTTGCACAACGGTAATCACGCGCACCACTTGCTGATCAATCTGACCATCAGCCACCCAAATCGAAGCTGGAAAACCTTCAACTGTCTTAAAACCCTGCGTAAGTGCTTTAAACCAATGTGCACCACGAGTAGATGCTTTTAATGTATCAACGGCGATATTCATGCTTGCTCTCCTTGATACAAAGCTTGAACTTGTGCTGGGGTAATCTGCTCAGCAGTATCAACTTGTTGTAGCTTTTCTAAATAGAATGAGTAATTTGAACTACGATGCTGATGAGGTACGCCTTGAGTTAAATAATCGATGACTCGCTGACGAATTTTCTGGCGATCATCGTCTACATAAGCATCTGCCAAACCACTAGCAAACCGTTGGTTCCCGCCAGTAATACTCCATATAAATGGACGATCTTTGGCGTTATATTCTTGTACACCAGCTTCTTGTTCTATCACTTGTGGGCCATTTAGACCTAAACGTCCTTCTTGTGTCATTACAATATAGCTACATAGTCCAGCTGCAATTGACATACCGCCAAAACACCCTACACTACCAGCAACCACGGCAATCACGGGTTGATACTGACGTAAATTCACAATTGCAGCTTGAATCTCAGCAATTGCAGCCAAGCCCAGATTTGCTTCTTGTAAACGAACGCCACCCGTTTCCAACAATAAAATTGCAGCTGTTGGAATGCCTTTTAGATTGTCTTCAACCGCAAGTTCTAAGGCACCCGCAATTTTGGCACCGCCCACCTCACCTAAACTGCCACCTTGAAATAAGCCTTCAATAGAAATTAAAACCACTGGGCGTTCTTGAATAGATCCTTTTGCAATCACCACGCCATCATCGGCTTGCGGCACAATATTCTGTTTAACGAGCCAAGGCGACATAACACGGGCAAATGGGTCGAGTAACTCTCGAAAAGTCCCTTCATCTAATAATGCTTTAGCACGCTCTCTCGCACTCAGCTCAATAAAATCTTGTTTATTTAACAAGCTTTGAATATCAGTCATGAGCAATCTCCTCCAATGCTTGTTCCAGACGTAAGCGAACAACACCGGGAGTTGCACCAAAATCATGAATATCAATATTGACCGCTGGCGGTATTTGCGCAGTAAAAATCCGTTCAAAAAGATTGTGCCAACGTGCTGCACTGCCATCTACCGAAGTCACTACCTGAATAGAGGTCTTTCCCTTTTCACCGGGTTCCATCAAAATTTCTAAATCGCCAGAGCCTACACATCCTACTAGTGCTTTTTTTACAGGTGGCTCTGTGGCCACAAATTCAAAATGAAGTGTTTCCATAATCAAAATCCCTTTTTATTTTTTCCGGATAACTGCTCAGCACGATCTACAAATAGTGTTGCTGCCAACAAATCTGCGGCACCACCTGCAGAAGCTTTCATCCGAAGCAGATCAATCTCTAAAAGATGCAAAGCACGTCGGCCTTCCAAGCTTGAGCTGCCGCCCAAATCAAGTACTTGCTGTGCACCTTGTTGCATACGCTTTAAGCCAGATGTTCCCGAGCGATAAAGCACACAGGTATCGGTCAGATCGGTCATCATGGCAAGTAAAGCATCTAAACGAGCGAACTCTTCTTTCATGGGTTTACTACGACTTTGGTAAAGCTGTTTTAAGCCAAAATTTACGATGGTTGGAAAACCTTGTTGAGCCTGTTCTTTAGCACCTAAGATGCCTAATTTCTTTTGTACTTGCTGACCATGACTCAAAGCCTGCTTTGGAATAAAGCGATCTTCAAGCTGAGCAATCTGGCCTGCTAACTGGCATAGCTCAACAGCAGAAAAGTACTGTTGATTCGTGTGCGCTAATGCTGATGCGGTAACCATTAAACCCAAGGCCCAAATTGCACCGCGGTGTGTATTTACACCATCTGTTGCCAACATCATGGTCTTTTCACCTTGGCGACCGATTTCTCCAATGTCTTCACGCAAAGCTAAACAGACTTTTCCATGATGTTTTGCAACTTGAGCCATTTCCTCAAACATAGGCCCTAAACTTTTCGCAGAGCGCTCCATTAACTCCAAAGTCAGATCATCATGTGCACCACTGCCACGGCGATCTACCAAAGCTGGTTTCGGTGTCAGATTAACTTCATCAATTAACGCTTCGACTGCCATATCTGCCAAAAGCTGATTATCGCTGAGCGTTTGATATTGAACTTGTGCCATCATTACCAACTCCTGAATTTTGCAGGTGGTTGATATAAGCCATCTGACCATGTCACCAAGTCGGCAATATTTTTTGCAGCTAAAAGTTCACGTGTTGCATCGGTGCGACGAATACCTAAATCTTCAGGGAATACCACCAAGCCTTCACTTCTTAAACGTGCTGTTGTTTTTGGGTCTTGAGTTAAACCAATACTGGTCACACCTGCCACCGCAGCAATCATGGCTTGGCGCTCTTCTTGGCTGCTTGCTTTATATAGATAAGCAATGCCTTCTTCAGTCAGTAAATGGGTCACATCATCGCCATAAATCATGATCGGGGCTAAAGGCAAACCTGCGGTTTTAGCAACATCAATCGCATCGAGACGATCTACAAAAGTTGGCTTGCCACCCTCTTGGAAGGTTTCCACCATTTGTACAACTAACTTTTTACCACGTGCCAAATAAGTTTCGGTTTCATTGGCACCTTGCAAACGCATATCTAACCATGCAGGTGTATCATGACGACGTCCGCGTGGATCATGCCCCATGTTTGGTGCACCACCGAAACCAGCCAAACGACCTTTGGTGACAGTTGAAGAATGGCCCATACCATCAACTTGCAAAGTTGCGCCAATAAATAGATCAACGGCGTACTGACCTGCGAGCTGACACATCATGCGGTTGGAACGTAAAGCGCCATCACGACCTGTAAAGAAAACATCGGGACGAGCAGCAACATATTTTTCCATACCGAGTTCGGTACCAAAACAATGCACGCTTTCAACCCAACCTGTTTCAATCGCTGGAATTAAGGTCGGATGCGGATTTAGTGTCCAGTTTCGGCAGATTTTTCCTTTTAAACCTAAAGATTCACCATAGGTCGGTAAAATCAGTTCAATTGCCGCAGTGTTAAAACCAATACCATGGTTTAATGATTGCACATTATGCTTTTCATAAATTCCGCGAATTGCCATCATCGCCATAAGCACATGCACTGGCTTAATGTGTTTCGGGTCACGAGTAAATAACGGTTCGATATAAAATGGCTGATCCGCCACCACCACATAATCAACCCAAGAAGCAGGAATATCGACACGGGGTAACTCTGAGACGTCATCGACCAGTTCATTGACCTGAACAATCACGATACCGTCACTAAAAGCAGCAGGTTCAATAAGTGCTGGAGAATCTTCGGTACTTGGACCTGTATAGATATTGCCTTGGCGGTCTGCCATAAAGCCCGCTGAGAGCACCACATTTGGAATGAGGTCGACTACCAAACGTGAATATAGTTCGATATAGGTATGAATCGCACCAATCTCTAGTAAACCATCTTCAATTAACTGACTAATACGCAAACTTTGTGGGCCAGCAAAAGAAAAATCGAGTTTACGCGCAATGCCTTTTTCAAACAGATCAAGATGTTCCGAGCGCCCAACGCTCGGCATGATCATATGCAAATCATGCAAAATATCTGGATTGGTTTGTGCTAAAGAGCGCGAAAGGAAATCTGCCTGCTTTTGGTTATTCCCTTCGAGTACAACTTTGTCACCCGGTGTAATCAGGGTTTCTAAAACTTTAATAATGTCCTGAGTTGGGATTACCACACCATCGGTATATTGGTTTGCCATCTCTAGTTTTAGTTGTTTGGCATGACGCCGCTTTGTCCATAACCGTTCTTTATTCTGAACTGATCCTTCCATGTACTTACCTATAGATCGCAGTTTTATTCTGAATCTATAAAAACGCTTTATGGAATTTCGATCAATCAACCTATATCGTTAGTTATTAACTTCAGGTTAATGATTAATTTTATATTCGATGAATTTCTTCAAAAAACCAATCTAGGCAGATTTTGACTTTAGGTAAATTTGCGTATTGTGGTCGGTACACCAAATAATAAGAAAAGGGCGATGAGAAGTTAATTTGAGGAAATAATCGTATCAAACGCCCAGTTTGTATATCTTTTTGCACCATAACACTACGCGCTAACGCAACACCATGTCCTTCCATTGCAGCCTGTAAAACGGCTGATGAACTGTTAATTTGCATACCACGACGAATATTGATGTTATCCACACCCACACTTTTTAGCCAAGATTGCCACCCTGGAAACTGTTGATGTTTTTCCATCGAAAGGTCATGAATTAAAGTGATATTTTTTAGATCGTTCGGCGTTAAGAGCGATGAGTGTTCATTTAAAAATGCGGGCGAGCATACCGGATAAACCTCTTCATCCATAAGTTTAACGGCTTCTAAACCTTGCCATTGTCCTTGACCATATCTGACACCCACATCGACTTTTTGTTCTAAAAAATCTACGGTTTTCAAGTTAATGTCTAAACGAATATCAATATCTGGATATTGTTTTTGAAAATGATCAATTCTTGGTAATAGCCATTTTTCGGCAAATGCTGGACTGACCGCAATATTAAGCACACCTGATAGAGAATCTTGTTTTAATTTCTCCAAAGCCAAAGTGAGCTTATCAAAACCCGCCCGAATATCCGGTAAAACCGACTCAGCCAGTTCGGTAGCAACCAGCCGATTTTTGCCATTCGTTTGCCGATGAAATAAAGGAAAACCTAACCAATCTTCAAGTGTACGTACCAATTGCCCCACTGCGGCGGGAGTCACATTCAACTCTTTTGCCGCAGCAGAAAAACTTTTGTGTCGTGCACTGGCTTCAAAAGCACGAAGTGCATTGAGATAAACTGGTGAATTCATAACGCTAAAGATTTTCTTTATTGGCTAAGTAGATTATCTCATTTGTACATATAAATCTTTATTTCTAAAATGCTCTGTAATCTATTCATAATGATTAAATTTTTACATCTTGAGTAGGCTTGCTCACTCACTTTATTTATTTTGTTATTGAATAAAGAGAATTGCCTTTAGGAGGAGAGTATTCATGTTGATCCATGCTGATTTTTCACAGGCTGTGATTGTCAAACCTGAAGACTATCACTGGGTGAAATCTCCCCGTGGGGAAGTTGATCGTGTCATGCTCGATCGTATTGGCGATGAAATAGCTCGTGCAACTAGTTTGGTGAAATATGCGCCCCATACAACCTTCCCTGAACATCGGCATCATCATGGTGAAGAAATCCTCGTACTTTCAGGCGTATTTACTGAAAATCAAAATCTGCACTACTCCGCTGGATGGTATTTACGGAGTCCCCATCAGTCAGTACACCAACCATCGAGTGAAGAAGGTACATTGATTTTTGTCAAACTTATGCAAATTCCTATGTCAGAAACTCAAGCTTTACGAATCAATACCAACGACCCAGCACAATGGCAAAAAATAGATTCGCGTTTAATTTGCACATTAATTGATGCAAGTTATGAACACACTTATTTAGAAAAACTCAAGCCGCAGCAACTTTTTATTGAAGAAGCTGAGGGTGGAATCGAAATTTTGATTACCCAAGGTCAGTTGGTTGATAAAGAAATGGTTTTTGACGCTGGAACATGGATACGCCTACCTCCAAAAACACTTGCCTATTTTCAAGCTGGTTTGTCTGGCGCTTCTCTTTATGTAAAAACTGGACACCTAGCCTCAGCCATTGCGGAATATAATTAAAGGCTCTTTATGCTTCAAAATACTATGCACCGCCAAGTATTAATTTTGGCGAGTTCCCAATCCCTTTTCCAAACCGTTTCTGTCATGGTCATGACCATTGGTGGCTTGGCTGGGGCAAATATTGCAAATACCCCAACACTTGCAACGCTGCCCATCGCATCTATGTTTTTGGGTACGGCTTTAATGATGTTCCCTGCCTCAATATTAATGGCACATATTGGACGGCGTAACGGTTTTCTATTCGGTGCTTTTTTAGGTGTGCTCGGCGGCATTATCGCATCAATTGGTATTTTTTATAGTTCACTCATGCTTCTGGCTCTGGGTACGCTATGTGTCGGGGCCTATCAATCCTTTGCTCAGTTTTACCGTTTTGCTGCCAGTGAAGTGGCAAATGATGCGTTCCGCTCACGCGCTATTTCTTGGGTGATGGCAGGTGGAATTGTTGCAGCACTGATTGGTCCGACTTTAGCCCGTTTTGGTGGACCCTTATTCCAGCATTTAGAATATATCGGTTCATTTTTAATTATTAGTATCATCTCACTTGTGGCAATGGGCATTTTATCTAGCTTACATATAGCTGATACAGTTGAGCAAAAGTCTGACTTTACTGCTGGTCGTCCATGGCAACAGATTGTCTTTCAACCCACCTATTTAGTTGCTTTATTTGGCGCAATAACAGGTTATGGCATCATGATTTTAGGTATGACTGCCACACCCATTGCCATGCGACATTCACACCATGAACTTGGGTCAATTACGACAGTCATTCAGCTACATGTGCTTGGTATGTTTCTGCCTTCATTCTTTACTGGAAACTTAATTACTCGCTTTGGTGTGCTTAAAATCATGTTTGCAGGTCTTTTATTATTTGTCTGCTATATCGGATTTGCTCTCTCAGGTATTCAGTTCACATCTTTTGCTATTTCTTTAATTTTATTAGGTGTGGGATGGAACTTTTTATTTATTGGCAGTACTTCTTTACTCACAGGAACTTATTCTGTGGCTGAAAAAGCCAAGGCCCAAGCTATTAACGATATGACTGTTTTTGTTGTCGGTTTGATTTGTTCGTTTAGTGCAGGTGCTTTACTGGATTTATTTGGCTGGAAAGCAATGAATATGGCTTTAATACCATGGTTGGTGATTGCCGCAGCTTCTCTCTTTTGGCTAAGCCAAAAAAGAGAAAAACAGCTTGCTTAAAATTCCTTTTAACGCGGTTTATTCAATAACCATTCCAAATTTTGGCGAACCGCAGGCCACTCATGTTTTAAAATACTGTAAACATGAGTGTCCCGCAAAATATCATCTTTCACAATTTGATGACTTCTTAGCACACCATCGAGCTTTGCACCCAAGCGTACAATCGCGGCTTGGCTTTGAACATTTAATGAAGATGTGCGTAACTCAACCGCAATACAGTTTAAAGTCTCAAATGCATGAGCTAGCAATAGTTTTTTACATTCAGTATTTACAGGCGTACGCTGTGCAGACTTTCGGTACCATGTCGAACCAATTTCTACACGGCGATGCGCTTCTTCAATATGCATGAGTGTTGTCATGCCCAGCGCTCGTCCCGTTTTTCGGTCTTCAATATAAAAAGGCAACATAGAGCCGGATTTTTGCAAATCAAGACGTCTTTCAATTTCAGCAGTCATCTGTTCAGGTCTTGGCACACGGGTATACCAAAGATTATAGAGCTCCCCATCGCAAACGGCCTCTTTGAGCGCTTCAGCTTGAGTTACATCTAGCGGCTTTAAAATAACGTGCTCACCCACTAATTCAACAGGTGTAGTCAAAGACATCTTTATCTCCTCAATTGATATTAAGCTTTTATATATTCAAAATTATTTATTTAAATCAGCCACACTGTACATGGCATTCGCTATAGTTTGATGACCAGATTTCGATAGGCCATCTGCCGCGCCTAAAATGTCTCGGCGTTCTTTGTTTTGCCCAAGTTTTGATTTTCCTTGCAGCTTGGTAATTTCAATCTCAATACCTACAATGGCTTTTAACATCAGTTCAAGATAATCCTTTGGTGCATCGGACATTTTCCATGGTTCAGGTTGAGATGCTTCATGAGTACGGGTTAAACGAGCCACTACACCACGAACATAACGCTCATCATCTCGAATCGTCACTTTGCCATAAGCATGCACAACCCTATAGTTCCATGTGGGTACTTGTCTGTGCTGTTCATGTTTAGATGGATACCAGTTTGGTGAAATATACGCATCGCCTGCTTGAAAAATGACCAACACCTCATCTCCATTTTTAATGTCCTGCCAAACAGAATTATTTCGTGACACATGGGCATGTAGCATGCCAAATTCCCCTTCATTTGCCTGCAACTCGAATGGAAGATGATTTGCATCTAAGCCCTTACTTCCATGCGTAAAAAGCACTCCAAATGGATAGTCTGCAATAAGAGAATGCAATACATCCAAACGGTTTTCTGCAAAATCATCAGGGATATACATGGCTAAAAACCTCGCTGTAAATATCAGGGTTATTTATATTTTGTGTTGTAAATTTTCTGGTTTATGTGGTTTATTAAAAAGAACCACTTTGTATTTTTTTAAGTAGACCAGAATTATGGCAAGAATGGCAAAAGTTGTGGAACTTCCGTCTATTGCAAAGATTGACAAAAGCCAAGGAAAGATTAGTGCTCAACTGACTCAAGCTTTACGTGAAGCTGTACAAAGTGGTGATTTACAACCCGGTGATCCGTTGCCTTCTTCTCGTGAACTGGCTCAAACACTTGGGGTCGCTCGCGGAACGATTATCGAAGCTTATGATCAGCTTTTAGCTGAAGGTGTGTTTGACTCTCAACCACGAACTGGCACTTATGTGTCTCATGCTTTGGTTAAAACATCTGTAATACAACACTCATCAAAAGAAAATAAACCTAACTCGATCTCTTTGACCAAATCGGCACGTTCTTATGCCAAAGTGCTTGATGAATTTAAGCCACTTCCCCATGTTCCTTTTGCAGTATCTGTCCCCGTCGGTCGTACTCAACCAAGTGATATCTGGCGTAAATTTGGTAATAAATATAGATCACGGGGAGCAGGTGTTCCTTCAGGATATGGTGAACCTCAAGGTGTATTATCACTAAGAATTGCTATAGCAGACTATATACGACGGTCACGTTCTGTCCACTGCGAACCTGAACAAATTGTGATTACGCCCGGCATTCAACAATCACTTTATATTTGCAGCCAAATTTTATTTGAAGCAAAAGATGAAGTCTGGATAGAAGATCCGGCTTATCGCGGTACAACAGCCATTTTTGAACATGCTGTACAAAACATTCGGATGGTGCGTGTTCCTGTCGATGAAGAAGGTATTCAAGTTGAAACCGGAATTAAGCTTTCTAAACATGCACGTGCTGCTTTTGTGACACCGTCTCACCAATATCCACTTGGTATGCCAATGAGTCTAGCAAGACGTACAGCTTTATTAGCTTGGGCAAAACAGCAAAAAGCATGGATCATTGAAGATGACTACGACAGTGAACTTCGCTATAACGGGCAGCCCTTCCCATCTTTACAAGGCATGGCACCTGACCAAGTCATTTATCTTGGCACTTTCAGCAAAGTCTTATTTCCATCGCTTAGGCTTGGCTATGCAGTGTTGCCTAAAGAACTGGTAGCTCCTTTTTGTGGGCTTAGAGTCTTAATTGATCGACACCCGCCTGCTGCCGACCAACACGTTTTGGCTGCTTTTATTCAAGAGGGTTATTTAGAACGGCATATTCGACGTACTCGAAATGTCTATGCAGAAGTTCGAGAATACATTATTGGCTTGATTGAAAAATACATACCTCAAGAACTTGCTTGGTTACAACCGGGCGATCAAGGCATGCATATGGTGTTATGGCTTGCTCAACATATTAATGATATTGACGTTGCAAGCTCGGCAGTCGATGCAGGTATTGCCATCAAAGCAATTTCACCGACATTTTCAAAAGAGCGGCGACGTTCGGGTTTAATTGTCGGCTTAGGCGATTTTGAACCCGAACTAATGCAACAAGCTATCAAAAAATTATCAAAGATTATTCAACAGCACGCCAAGTCAATGTAGGTAAACCTTACAACAGCAACCATAGATGAATCGCAAATGGTCCAATGAGTACCATTAAAATACCAGCAATAACCATGGTTAAACTGGCAATCACCCCTTCTTCACTATTGCGCTGCTGTGCTCTAACTGTACCAAAACCATGCGCTGCGTTACCCAAGGCGGCACCATTTGCCACATTAGAACGGATTTTAGTAATTGCCAAAATTGCATCGCCACAAATCATACCGACCAAACCGGTAATAACAGTAAATAGGGAAACCAATGCCGCCGAACCATGAATATCTTCAGCTAAAATCATGGCAAAAGGTGTTGAAATAGAACGTGCCATCAAACTGTTGGTGACTTCAGGGCTAAAGTGGAACCACTGCGCCATTTTATAGGCAGTCATCACGCCTACACTCATGCCCACAATAATCGCAATCGTAAGAACTCCGAGGTTTTTACGAATCGTTTCCCGATAACGATAAATCGGTATAGCGAAAGCTACCGTTGCAGGACCTAATAAATTAACAATCCACTGGGTATCTTCTGAATAAGTTTGGTATGAAATTCCAAAAATCGTCATCAAAATGATGGTAAGTACAGGCACACTAATTGCGGGTGATAACCAAAGTTTTGGATGTTTTTGATAGATTCGCTTTGCCACAACATAAGCGACCAAAGTCCAGATGAGACAAAGAATTGACCAGATATTCATGTCATTATGCTCTTTAGATATGCTTATGTTGAAGACGTTTTCTAGCCTGTAAGTAAGCCTTCAAACGATTGTAATAATGAATAGTCAGTGAAGTGCTTAACATGACTAAAATGGTTCCAACCGCAATGCTTAAGACGATTTGCCATCCTTCGGTCATAAACAGGTTTTTATACTGGACAACGGCAACGACTACAGGCACAAAAAACAGTAATAGCTCACCTAAAACCACAGTTGCTCCCATTGCCACCTGATCCATTTTGATAATTTTAAAGAACAGGCATAAAAGCAATAAAAACATACCTAAAATACCTGCCGAGACAGGCACACCCAGTTTTTGGTGTAAGAGATATCCGATCCACCAAAATCCAGCCAAAATGAGAATTTGTTTAACTAACGCGAACAGTGATGGTTGTGAGGGTGTTCCAGAAGCAGATTCAGTACTCATTTTTCGAAATTAAATGGTTAACTACACTATTATGCTAGCTTGGTTAAACCTGCTAAATATGAATTATTCATGTTAATATTATTCCAAAATGGAATAATCTATTCTTTATTATGCTTTCTCTAAAATCATTACAGTGCTTTGTTACTCTGGTTAAAACTAAAAGTTTTACCCGTACTGCTGAAGAGTTATATCTGACTCAGCCCACCATTAGTAAAATATTACAACAACTCGAAGAGCAGCTTCAGGTACAGCTTTTGGTTAAACCCGATCATGGACGAAAAAGACAAATTGAGTTAACCGAAATTGGAGAGCGTATTTATCAACATGCGGTCGAACTTCTTCAGGCAGAGCAAAACATCTTTCTTGAGATAGAAAACTATCAACAATTAAAAACAGGTACTTTAAAACTTGGCGTTCCACCTTTAGGTTCACAGCTCCTAACAACAGCACTGTTTGACTTTCATCGTCAATGGCCAGATATTGAATTAGCTTTTATGGAAGTGGGTTCACGCGGTATTGAACAGGCTTTACTCAATAATGAGCTAGACGTTGGTGTTTTATTGCAGCCTTTTGATGAACAAACTTTTAATAGCATCGAATTATGTAACTACCCTTTAATGGTACTTTTACGTCGTGATGCAACTTGGGCAACCCGCAAAAAAATAAATCTAGAAGAGCTACAACACCAATCATTTTTAATGTTTCCTGAAAATTTCTCTTTAAACAGTATTATTCTCGATGCTTGTAAGCAGCATGGTTTTTACCCAACCATTGCTTGCCGTACCAGCCAATGGCACCTCTTGGCAGACATGGTTTTACAACGTATGGGAATTGCGCTTCTCCCTCAATATTATACCGACATGCTTGACCCGACTTTATTTGCAGCAGTGCCACTCGAAAAACCAAATATTCAGTGGCACTTAGTCATGGCTTGGAAAAAGAATCTTCCTGTTTCACCAGCAGTACAAGCTTGGCTTAGCATTGTTCGTCAACATTTTCAGCACATTAAACCCTAACGTTGACCACCGAAATAGCTTAGTTCAAAAACCGATAAAGCTTTTCCACAAAAAAGCTACCCAATCTTGGCTTAGCTCACTTAGACTAGACCCATCTGTTTATCACACGGACAATAACAATGAATAACGAGCATTTTAAGCTGTATACAGATTCACAATTTCTAAGTCCCTATGCATTTACAGTTTTTGTAGGACTACACGAAAAACAAATTCCATTTGAAATAGCAACCATCGACTTAGGTCAGCAAGGCCAGTTTGAAACATCTTTTGTAGAAAAGTCATTAACAGCTAAAGTGCCTGTACTTGAGCATAACGATTTTGCCTTATCAGAATCTTCTGCCATTTTGGAATATTTAGAAGAACTTTATCCAGACACAGCTATTTTTCCAAAAGATATTCAAGCACGGGCAAGAGCACGACAAATTCAGGCATGGCTCAGATCGGACTTAGTGGCACTAAGAACTGAGCGTCCAACCGATGTTATTTTTATTCAGCCCAAGTCCACTCCACTTTCCGAACAAGGCCAAAGAGCAGCAGAAAAACTTTTCTTTGTTGCAGAAAAACTTCTTGCTTCTGATGCCGAATTTCTTTTTGGTTCATGGAGCATTGTGGATGCTGAACTTGCATTAATGTTGCAACGTCTTATTCAAAATGGTGATGCTGTACCAGAGCGCCTAAAAAATTATGCATTACAGCAATGGCAACGTCCGACCGTACAAAAATGGCTTGCCTTGCGACATAAATAAATCCTTATATTTACACCAAACATGAGATAAAAAATGAGTAATTCAAACTATATTCCTCCACAAGTTTGGCAATGGACTGGAGAAAAAACCGATTTAAACCAACCTACCTCAGGTGCGCGTTACGAGCATACACTTCCAGTAGGAAAACATCCGCTCCAACTCTACTCTTTAGCAACGCCTAATGGTCAAAAAGTTACTATTTTGCTTGAAGAGCTTTTAGCGTTAGGACATAAAGATGCTGAATATGATGCTTGGCTGATTAAAATCGGAGAAGGACAGCAATTTGGCAGTGGCTTTGTAGAAATTAATCCCAACTCTAAAATTCCAGCATTGGTTGACCATAGCCAAAACCCGCCATTAAGAGTATTTGAATCTGGCTCAATTTTGCTTTACTTGGCTGAAAAGTTTAAAGCGTTTATTCCGAATGATATTGCTGCACGTACTGAATGCCTCAATTGGTTATTCTGGCAAATGGGCAGTGCACCTTACTTAGGTGGTGGTTTTGGACATTTTTATGCTTATGCCCCTGTTAAAATTGAATATGCGATTAACCGCTTTGCAATGGAAACAAAACGCTTACTTGATGTATTAGATCAGCATCTGGCAAAAAACGAATATTTGGCTGGTTCTGAATATAGCATTGCTGATATTGCAGCGTTCCCTTGGTATGGCGGTCTTGTTAAAAACTGGGTGTATAACGGCGCGGAGTTTTTAGGTGTCGATCAATATAAAAATGTTCAACGTTGGGCAGATGCGATTTTAGCGCGCCCTGCGGTACAACGTGGCCGTATGGTAAATCGTACCTTTGGTGATTTAGCTACCCAGTTGCATGAACGCCATGATGCGAGTGATTTTGAGACCAAGACTCAAGATAAATTACAGAATCAGTCTTAAAAATATCATTCAGTTTTTGACTTACCCGCAAGATATTTCATTTTTGCGGGTATTCAAAGTTGGCAAAATAACTCGTATATAACTCACTCAGCCAAGCGACAAAAACTCGTACGCGTGGCGAGAGCTGCCGATGCTGCGGATATAATGCAGAAACTGACATCTTCGGGATTTCCCACTCAGATAAAACCTGAACCAGACGCCCATTTTTTAATTCATTTGCCACATGGTAGTGCGGTACTTGAATTAAGCCAGCCCCTTGTAAGGCAGATAATACATAGTTTTCAGCATCATTTACCGCGATCCAGCTTTTCAAAAAATAATCTTGTTTTTTGCCATTCACCATCAATTCAAATGGATAATTCCGCCCGCCTGATGTCGAAAAGAAATTGACACAATAATGTGATAACAAATCTTCTGGTTGCTCTGGCGTTCCATGTTTATTTAAATAGTCAGGACTTGCACAAATGACTTGTGGCATATCGACCAAATGTCTGGCAATTAAAGTGGAATCATCTAAACGCCCCGCCCTCACCACGCAGTCTATGCCTTCCCTGATCAGATCAACCAAGCGATCACCTGTACTGATTACCAGTTCAATGTCGGGATACAACTCGTGAAATTGGTCGATATTGGGTAAAACAATTTTAGTTGCATGTGCGCCTGATAAATCGACACGTAATAAACCACGGGGCTGAGCAATTACATTGCGTAAAGATGATTCGGCATCATCAAGTTCCGATAATATTTGTGTGCAGCGCTCATAAAATGCTTGTCCATCTAGTGATGGTCTTACATGCCGAGTCGTCCGCTCTAACAAACGACACTGTAAATTATTCTCTAACTCCTTAATGGCATTACTTGCTGTAGCGCGTGGGATATTTAGCTGATCGGCTGCCTGACTAAAACTACCCAGCTCTACGATGCGGGTAAAAAGTTGCAAGGTATCAAATTTGTCCATGGTGCTCGCTTTTAACCCTACCTATTATTAATTTATATGGAATTATCTTATCCAATTCTGATGATTTATCCCATATTTATATATTATTAAAATAAGCCATACTTACTCAAACAGGCGATCTAAAAATGAATATTTCAAGAAAAACAGCTCTGGTTACTGGCGCATCACGTGGTATTGGCCGTGCTATTGCAGAACGCTTAGCTCAAGATAGGTTTTATGTGATTATTAATTATGCTAGCAATAAAGCGCATGCCCAAGCCACTGTAGAACATATTATTGAGCAAGGTGGTCAAGCCTCAGCTATTCAAGCGGACGTTGCAAATGAACATGAGGTGAGCCGTTTATTTCAAGAAGCTAAAGCGATTAACGGTCAGTTAGATGTGGTAGTTCATAGTGCCGGTATTATGCCTATGGCAAAAATTACACCTGAAAGCCTGCCAGATTTCGATAAAGTGATTCATACCAATTTACGTGGCGCGTTTTTAATATTGGCGCATGCGGCCGAAACAGTACCAGATGGCGGTCGGATTATTGCGCTTTCAACCAGTGTAATTGCCAAATCTTTTCCGGCATATGGTCCTTATATTGCTTCAAAAGCAGGTGTCGAAGGTTTGGTACATGTGTTAGCAAATGAGTTACGTGGACGCAATATCACTGTAAACGCCGTTGCACCCGGCCCGACAGGCACTGACCTTTTTTACAATGGAAAAACTGACGAGCAAGTAGCGGCTATTGCAAAACTTGCTCCATTGGAACGAATCGGGACACCTGACGAAATTGCTGGCGTAGTAGCCATGCTGGCTGGTCCAGATGGGCGCTGGGTAAACTCTCAAGTCATTCGTGTAAATGGTGGATTTGCTTAATTTTAAAAACCGTGCGGATTATTTTAATCTGTACGGTTTTTACTAAATAATAAAATTTCTTAAATCTATTTTATTTTAATAACTTTATAAAATTAACTAATACTAATTTATATAAAATATTCACCGCTCTTATTTATCAAAATAATATATATAAATAGATATTCCTTATTTTTGCTTATATTTAAAACCGCGTAAATTGAACCTTAACAATCTGAATCAAAGATAAGGATATATTCAATGAACGCTAAATTAAATACTGAAACTCCACAAAGTTTTATCTCAAATGGTTCAAATACATCCTTTTCGGCCGAAGATATTCTTGCTAAAGCACAGCAATATGCACAAGAACACGAACTAAATTTTAGTGGCAGTTTATCACCTGTTGACGCATGGCAACTCGTACAACAAGGAGAAGCTGTTTTAGTTGATGTGCGTACCAATGAAGAACGCAAATTTGTGGGTTATGTCCCTGAAAGTATCCATATTGCATGGGCAACAGGCACGTCATTTAATCGTAATCCACGCTTTTTAAAAGAACTTGAATCAAAAGTTGGTAAAGACAAAACCATTCTTTTGTTATGCCGTAGTGGCAACCGTTCAGCACAAGCTGCCGAAGCCGCATTTAATGCAGGTTTTGAACACATTTATAACGTTCTTGAAGGCTTTGAAGGTGATCTAAATGAACAGCAACAGCGTAATCAGAAAAATGGCTGGCGCATCCACCAACTTCCTTGGCAACAAGACTAATACTTCAATCAATTTTCAGTGAATCAAGGAAAGCTTGTGACTCAATGGAACATTAATGCGGTTGTACAAGGTTTACAACAAGCAAGGCATGACTGGCGTCAGCAACAGCACAGAACAAAAGAATTTGGAGGCCGTGAACTTCCATCTAAAGAAGCTTTAAAGGCCATTTTAGATGACCTGTGCGGGATTTTATTTCCAATGCGTTTAGGCCCTGCCGACTTACGCCAAGAAACTGAAGATTCTTATATTGCCTATACCTTAAATCGGGTGCTAACAGCTTTACATGCTCAAGTACAACTGGCTTTGAATTATGAAGCGAAACGACATTTGAGTCATTCAAGCCCAGTGCAGCAGCCACAAGAACTTGCTCAAACTATTGTGCAGGATTTTGCCAACACTTTGCCCTCTATACGGCGCCTTTTAGACGGCGATGTGCGGGCGGCTTATGAAGGTGATCCAGCAGCACATAGTGTAGACGAAGTATTACTCTGCTATCCGGGCATATTTGCGATTATTTATCACAGAATTGCCCATCAGCTCTATGCTCAAGTGCCTTTATTGTCACGCATTATTTCGGAATTGGCCCACTCTGCTACGGGTATTGATATTCATCCGGGTGCGCAAATCGGCAAAGGATTTTTCATTGATCACGGTACGGGTGTGGTGATTGGTGAAACTAGTGTCATTGGGGAACGCGTTCGTATTTATCAGGCCGTGACCCTTGGAGCAAAACGCTTTGAAACCAATGATGATGGTGCTTTGAAAAAAGATTATATACGCCATCCGATTGTTGAAGATGATGTCGTGATTTATGCAGGTGCCACTATTTTAGGCCGTATTACCATTGGCCGAGGGTCAATTATTGGGGGGAATGTTTGGCTAACCCATAGTGTTGCTGCAGGTAGCCAGATTTTACAGTCACCGAATGAGTCTTATCAAAAAAATCATATTGCTGGTTAAAAACTATAGATGTGAAATAAATAGATAAGGAGATAAATAAACAAAGAACGTGCAGATTAATAAAATGCTTATTTCTAGTTTAAATATATTTTTATTTAGAAAATAGATAACTCATTAATAAGCTCAGTATTTAAAAAATTTATAACGCGATTTTAATTTTAAAACCAGAACTAATTCTAGTTTATATGCATCCTAGAATTTTTATTTTCAAAAAGCCAATGTAATAAGGAAAAATGATTCATGGCGAAAAATACAGACAAAGCCCAACTTGCACTTGGGGACCATGCGGCCCGTCAACTGGCCAATGCAACTAAAACAGCTCCCCAGCTTTCTACAATTACTCCCCGCTGGCTGACTCACTTACTTCAATGGATTCCTGTTGAAGCAGGTATTTATCGCCTAAACCGTGTCAATAATACCGATGATATTCAGGTGGCTTGCACACAACGTGATGAAGCAACTTTACCTCAAACTTTTGTTGATTATGACCCAGAGCCACGCGAATACTTTTTAAATGGTGTATCTACTGTTTTAGATGTGCATACACGTGTTGCCGACCTTTACAGCAGCCCACACGACCAAATTAAAGAACAGCTTCGCTTAACCATTGAAACCATTAAAGAACGTCAAGAAAGCGAGCTTATCAATAACCCTGAATACGGTTTACTAGCAAGTGTGACAGATGACCAACGTATTTCGACTTTAAATGGCCCACCCACTCCTGATGATCTTGATGATTTGCTACGTAAAGTCTGGAAAGAACCGGGATTTTTCCTAGCACACCCTGATGCGATTGCAGCATTTGGCCGTGAATGTACACGCCGTGGTGTACCGCCTCCAACAGTTAGTCTGTTTGGTTCGCAGTTCATTACATGGCGCGGAATTCCACTTATTCCATCAAATAAAATTCCTGTAGAAGATGGCAAAACTAAAATCTTGCTGCTTCGTGTTGGTGAAAAGCGTCAAGGGATTGTTGGTTTGTTCCAACCGGGTCTTGCGGGTGAACAGTCACCGGGGCTTTCAGTACGCTTTATGGGCATTAACCGTAACGCAATTGCGTCATATCTGATCTCGTTATACTGCTCACTTGCAGTATTAACAGACGATGCTTTAGCAGTGTTAGATGATGTGGAGGTGGACAAATATCATGACTACCCAGTTAACTACAAGTAATCTACAAGGTAGTTCAACGGGGCCTGAAGTGACTGGTGCTAACCCACCAGCCAACTTCCCCGATGAGTCCACCATTGCTCGACTTGCTAATGAGTTTTTTTCAGCAGTGCCAAGCTCAAGCAGTTCGACTTCTCCATCGGGCCTTAACTTGGACTTACCTGTCGGAGCGCCACCACACCCACCACAACCAGGTGAACCATTTTCTGCACTCAGTGGTCGTGCGCCCAATATCGCCTTTCAGAAAAGTCTCAATCCGGAATATCCTGAACATATTCCAAATTTGCCAGACTACCCTGAACGCCGAATTGTAGCGTCTGCGCCTGTGGTTGGTGGAGCTAATTTGCCACGCCCACCATTTGAACCACATTTACCACAAGCTGCTCATAGTGAACCCAACGTGCCACGCATTGAACCCAGCTTACCCACTGGTGCAGGTGAATCACCTTATTATTTTTTAAATGATTTTTCTGCCCCCAATGCAGCAGAACCATCTGTTAAAGGTGTTGAAGATAATTATTCGGTTGCACAGTCATTTCAATTACCACATGGTGATCAGCTCAAATCTTTATTGATTGAAGACCGATTTGCAGCTGATGCACCTACACAAACATCTGCAAGTTCTTCTTCATTTTATTTTTTAGACTTGCCTCAAAGTGGACAAAGTTATAGCCATTATCAACCATCACAACCAACCTTTGTGGCAAGCAGTGCGCAACCACTCGATGTGCATGCCATCCGTCGCGATTTTCCAATTTTGCAAGAACGCGTCAATGGTCGACCTTTAGTCTGGTTGGATAATGCTGCCACCACACAAAAACCGCAGCGAGTGATTGACAGAATTGCTTATTTTTATCAGCATGAAAACTCAAATATTCACCGTGCTGCCCATGAGTTAGCGGCTCGTGCAACTGATGCCTATGAACATGCAAGAAATGTAGTTGCCCGATTTATTGGTGCCCCCTCTTCTAAAGAAATTATCTTTGTTCGAGGAACAACCGAAGGCATTAACCTGATTGCAAAAACATGGGGTGAGCAAAATATTGGTGAAGGTGATGAAATTATTGTTTCTCACTTAGAACACCATGCCAATATTGTGCCTTGGTATCAACTCACTAAAAAAACTGGAGCGAAATTACGAGTCATTCCTGTGGATGACACGGGCCAGATTATTTTAGAAGAGTTACCAAAACTGATTAATGAACGTACTAAACTGCTGTCGATTACTCAAGTTTCGAATGCTTTAGGCACAGTCACACCTGTTGCTGAAGTCATTAAAATTGCCCATGCTAAAGGTGTTCGTGTTTTAGTTGATGGTGCTCAATCTGTTTCGCACATCCCTACTGATGTACAAGCTCTCGATGCAGACTTTTTTGTGTTTTCTGGACATAAAGTGTTTGGGCCGACGGGTATTGGTGCGGTCTATGCAAAACCAGAGTTGCTAGAAAGCATGCCTGTTTGGGAAGGCGGCGGTAACATGATTCAGGATGTGACCTTCGAACAAGTAGTTTACCAACCTGCACCAAACAAGTTTGAAGCCGGAACTGGCAACATTGCCGATGCTGTTGGTTTAGGTGCTGCACTTGAATATGTCGAAAGTCTAGGCATTCATAACATTGCTCGCTATGAACATGATCTACTCGAATATGGTCAAAATGCGCTGAGTAGTGTGTCTGGTTTACGTCTGATCGGAACGGCACATCATAAAGCCAGTGTTATGTCCTTTACTTTACAAGGCTATTCAACCGAACAAGTCGGTAAAGCTTTAAATCAACATGGCATTGCCGTACGTTCTGGACACCACTGTGCACAGCCAATTTTACGTCGTTTTGGTGTAGAACAAACCGTGCGTCCGTCTTTGGCTTTTTATAATACGACTGAAGAAATTGATTTATTGGTGTCAGTGTTACATCAACTGACGCGTAATAGGCGTAGCAATTAAATCTATTTGTAGAAAAGACTGCTTTTGAGCGGTCTTTTTTTATAATTAATTTGCCATCATTAAAATTCAATTTTTCAATGAGGAAACTATTAAAACTCAAATAGTCCTAGCACCACATTTACTCGAGCAAAAGTCGTCTGCAACCTGCGTAGCATCAAAAAGATTCTGTTTCTGTGAAACACTAGTTAAATGAAATAAGTCGACAGGTTTTGCAGATGACAATGCTTTTGCTTACTTTGAGCGAAACCAAAGTAAGTCCAGCCGAAGGCGACTGAAGAAATTAAAACTTTAAGCGATAATACTCTGTCGTGCTATGCAATAGTTCGCAGATGACTTTAGGTTGAGCTAAAAATTATTAGTGGTTATCACGGCGAAGTCTTACCGTTTTATCTCCAAAGAAAGTAGCTAATTCCATTACTTTTTTAAAAAAGTAACCAAAAACTTTCTCATCCACAGAACCTGTTCTCTGTTTTCATTTTTCAAAAAATATTGCAAATACATTATCTTTATAAATTATGGGCAGGCTGTGGATGAAATTTAGCACTAGCAAACGCAAGTATGGACTCCGTTGTGCTAGTCTAAAAACTTGCAGATGAATTTAACCTGAGGAAATATCAATAGATATCCAACTTAATTAAACAATCCCCAAATCAATCTCAATGCAATTCCAATCAACAACAATCCCATCACCCTCTCAAAATAAACCCCAAACTCCAAAAATCTTTTACGTACGATAGGCTGTGCAAACAGTACACTCACCACCATAAACCAAATAGCATTGACCATACACATCCACACTCCATAAAAAACCTGAACTTTCATTGGTGTGGTCGTACTTACAATCGTAGTGAAAATTGCCAGAAAAAAGATGGTGGCTTTGGGGTTTAACGCATTGGTAAGAAAACCCATCGTAAAAGCTTTAAATAAACTTGGCGTGTCACTACCTGCTTGGCCATTAATTTCAATATTAGTATTCGGCTGGCTACGTAAACACTGCCATCCTAAATACACTAAGTAAGCTGATCCCGCTGTTCTGATCAGTGACATAAGCCATTCACTTTGCTGAATCAAAAAGCCAATACCAACGAGTGTATAAAACACATGTACTGAAATCCCGATACCAATACCAATGGCAGTCAGACATCCAATTAAATAGCCATAACGTACACTTTGCCTTACCGTAATCACAAAATCTGGTCCCGGTAAAATCACCGCCATAAAGTGAATAAGAGCTAGCGTTAAAAACTCATGTCCATACAAGTGCCACATAACAATTTAGTTTCCTGAAAATCACTTAAAAGATTGTATTGCGATTTTTTAGACGCGATAATCCAATCAAAATCCAAATAACTTTTGCCTCATGAGCACAAATCAAAGTCTGGTTCTGTTAAATGAAATGGCGACTTTCGTTAAGGTTGTCGAGTCGGAAAGCTTTTCTGAAACTGCACGCCAGCTTGGTACAACACCTTCTGCTGTGAGCCGCGCGATTGCTCGATTAGAACGTGCTTTAGGCACCCGCTTACTCTATCGAACTACGCGGAAACTTCGCTTAAGTGAAAGCGGACAACAGGTCTATCAACGTTGCTTAGATATGGTGAATGCTGCACAAGCAGTCATGGAAAGTTCGGGCCAATTTCATGTCGAACCCGAAGGTATTATTCGTATGAGTGTTCCGAAAGCTGTGGGACATTTTATGATTCATCCGCATTTACCCGAATTTTTAGGACGTTATCCAAAAATTGATATTCAAATGCTTTTAGAAGATCGCTATGTAGATCTCATTGATGATGGCGTCGATTTAGCGCTTCGAATTACAGAGCAACCACCGGGTGGCCTTATGGGTCGAAAGCTGATTGATATTGATCACTTGGTTTGTGCCACACCTGAGTATTTGTCCAAGCATGGCACACCGAACCATCCTCATGATTTAAAGCAGCATGAATGCATTTACTTGGGTGAACAAGCCAGTGACTCAAAGTGGAAATTTCAACAAGGAAATAAATCGATAAGTGTTGCCGTGCGTGGTCGTTATGCTGCAAATCATACGGGTGTGCGTTTGAGTGCTGCATTACAGCATTTAGGTATTGCGAGCTTGCCGTACTTCGTTGCACGCCATGCTCTACAACAAGGCACCTTAGTTCAGGTTTTACCAGACTGGGATTTTAAAACCTATTACAGTGGTGGGCTGTGGTTACTTTACCCACCGACACGGCATGTCCCACCTAAATTGAGTGTATTGATTCAATATTTGGCAGATAAATTAGCAGCAGAGCCGACTTTAAAAATCTAGTCGACTCCTAGCTCGAGCAAATCCTATCTAGAGTCCTCTTTGTTAGAATTACTCAACCAATAGATCTTTTGGATTAATCGTATCGCCATAAACTGGTTTTAACGTTTTTTCATAAGCCTGATGAATCACACCTTCTTTTGCCAGTTTCTCTAAGTCTTGGTTCAACCAGTCCAGTAACTCTTTATCGCCTTTTTTCACTGCTGGTGCAATTAAGTCCTGCTCACCTAAATTAGTAATGCCAACAGTGTAATTTGGATTTTCTTTGGCCCAAGCTAAAACCAGCAAGTTATCATGTGCAAGCGCAGCACCACGACCATCTTTTAAAGCATCAAAAGTTTCAGTGTTTTGCTCATACTTTTGTAGTTTAATCTCAGGATGAGTCTTGGTGAAGAATGAATCAGCCGTTGTACCTTTGTTTACCAGCAAGGTTTTATCTTTAAGTTGAGCCACATCGGTAATTGGATGGCTTTTAGGAGAAACCACACCGAGCGCCACTTTTAGGTAAGGCTTAGCAAAATCGACCACCTCTTTACGTTCTGGGGTAACAGTAAAGTTTGCAAAAATAATATCTACTTTATTGGCTTTTAAATATTCGACACGGTTAGCTGCTTCAGTTAAAACGAACTCAACTTTGTTTTCATCACCGAGTAGATCTTTAGCGACATGCTTGGCAATCTCTACATCAAAGCCTTGGTTTTTACCTTGAGCATCTAAATATCCAAACGGCGGTTTATCACTAAATACGCCAATTCGTACCACACCATTCTTTTTGATCTGTTCAATACTTGACGTAGTTTGTGTGGTATCGGCCGATTTTTCAGTAGACTGAGTTCCTTTATCACATGCAACCAAACCCAAACTCAGTAAAGATGCAGCCAAAATATGCTTCACGTTTTGAAATGTTAATGTTGTCATTATTTCACCCTATCGTTCTTGTAAAAGTCTTATTTAGAATCACAGCGCCTACTTTTAGGCACTGCTCTAGCGATATCGAAAATTATTGGCCTACGTCTAAAAACACATTCGGATTAACCGAGTCACCGTAAATTGGTTTCAAGGTTTCATCATAAATTTTCTTAATTTCACCGCTTGTTCTGAGCTGCTTGATTTCAGTATTGAGCCAATTCAATAATTGGGTATTGCCCTTTTTAACCGCTGGTGCAATAAACTCTTGATCACCAATAGACTGAATACCTGCAACATAACTTGGGTTTTTCGCGGCCCATGCCAAAGCATAGGTACTATCTTGGGAAATCGCGTCACCACGACCATCAGTTAAGGCTTTAAAGGCATCCGAGTTTCTTTCAAACTTGAGTAAATTCACTTTCGGATAATGCTTGGTAAAGTAAGTATCCGAACTTGTGCCTTTATTTACGATTAAGGTTTTACCTTCTAATTGAGCAATGTTAGTAATCGGCTTGGCTTTAGGCGAGACAATCCCAAAAGCCCCTTTTAAATAAGGCTCGGCAAAATCGACAACCTCTTTTCGTTCAGGGGTTACTGTAAATGTCGCGAACACCACATCGGCACGATTTGATTTTAAAAACTCCACCCGATTTGAAGCTTCAGTCACAATAAACTCAACTTTCTTTTCATCACCAAGCAAATCTTTAGTCACCCGTTTTGCTAGAGCCACATCAAAGCCCTGATTATTCCCCGCACTATCTACATAACCAAACGGCGGATCATCGGCAAAAACAGCAACGCGTAGAACCCCATTTTTTTTGACTTGTTCTAAAGAATGGTCTTCTTGAGCATTACTTGCCTGTTCAGTTGATGGTGTTTTACTACATGCAGTTAATAACACCCCAGCAACGGCAAGACTGCTTAATATTTTTATTGAATTACGTTTAAACATTCACTTCCTCATGATTCAAATAATAAAAATTTAGTACGACAAAATATTTAAGAAAGCTTTCGCTCGTTCTGTTTTCGGCTGTTCAAAAAATTCTTCTGGTGAAGCCTGTTCAATAATCTTGCCCTTATCCATAAAAATAATGCGGTCGGCAACCTTGCGTGCAAAAGACATCTCATGTGTCACAATCAACATGGTCATTCCTTCGTTCGCTAACTTAAGTACTACATCGAGCACTTCCCTAACCATTTCCGGATCAAGCGCAGCGGTAATTTCATCAAGTAAAATCACTTGAGGTTGCATGACCAGTGAACGAACAATGGCAATACGCTGTTTTTGTCCACCAGAAAGTTGTCGTGGATAATCGAGTTTTCGCTCAAAAAGCCCGACTCGCTTTAACAACTCATCTGCTACTTGTTCTGCTTCATCGCGGTGACGTTTTTGTACTTTAAGTGGCCCGAGCAAAATATTGTCGATGACGTTCATATGCCCAAATAGCTCATAGTTCTGAAAAACCATGCCAATTTTTTGACGAGCATTAGTCCAGTCCACGTCTTTACCAAGCACACCTGAGCCTTTTAAACGGATTTCACCACCCTGAATCGGTTCTAAGCCATTAATACAGCGCAATAATGTACTTTTCCCACAGCCCGATGGACCTAAAATAACAACCACCTCTCCTTGTTCTACATCCAGATCAATGCCCTGTAAAATATGACTTTGTGCAAATGATTTCTGTAATTGTTGTATCGATAACAAAGGCATAATTACTCCCAGACCTTTTCCAAATGTGCCGCCAAACGAGATAAGGGATAGCAAATCAGAAAATACAAAATAAAAATAAAGCCATAAATCCAAAGAGAAGCGCTTGGCACGGTCAACAGCGAATTTTCAATAATTTGCTGGCCAACTTTAATGACTTCAACCACACCAATCAGGACTGCTAAAGAGCTGGTTTTCACCATTCGGGTAAATAAGTTAATCGCGCCTGGTGTTACTCGTTTTAGACTTTGCGGAAAAATGACGTAGATCAAAGCTTGAACGTGGGTAAGTCCGAGCGCATAGGCCGAATCGCGTTGATGCTGATCAATCGAAGTAATGGCTGCACGAACCAAATCGCCCATTTCTGCCGTACCCCATAAAACAAATACAACAACGCACACCCACATTGCTGAAAACTGCCAGTTAAACCATGTCGCAAAGCCGAAATAAAACACAAACAGCAAAACTAAAATTGGAATGATTCGAATGGCTTCTAGATACAGGCGGCACAGCGCTTTAACGACTATGTTTTTAGAAGTCATAATGACGCCGAAAACTGTGCCAAAAATTGCAGAAAAAAACACCGAAATAAAAGCAATTTTTGCCGTTGCCCAAAGTCCCCACATTAAACGTTCGAGGTGACTCGCTTGAAATAGATAATCAAGTTCCATGGCTCACCTTCCGACTTTTGTGCTCCAGATAACTGGTTAAAATAGACACGGGCAATAAAATAATCAGATAAGCCATGATGAGTAAAAACAAAGCTTCCGTAGTTTTATAGTCCATGCCAATTAAGTCTTTGGTGACAAAAAGCAGCTCAACGACAGCAATGGCACTGACCACAGAACTTTCTTTAATTAGAAATAGGCAATTTGCCCCTATTGCCGGAATTGAAATGGCAAGCGCTTGAGGGAAAATGACATATCTAAAAATTTGAGTCGGTTGTAGACCAATACTTTTTGCGGAGTCAATCTGCCCTTTAGCCACAGATTGCAAACCTGCTCGGAAAGCTTCAGCCATATAGCTTCCGCCTAAAAAGGTCAGTCCGATCACACCACAAGCAAAACCATCAATTTTGATACCGAGTTTTGGCAAACCGTAATACAAAAAGAACAGTTGAATTAATAAAGGGGTATTTCGAGATAACTCAATATAGAACTGGGCAATTCTATTTAGCACCCGCACGCGATATGTGATTAAAATGCTGCAAATTAGCCCTACAATAATCGCCAGAATAATGCTGATAATTGAGATTTTCAGCGTGGTCAAAGTTGCAGAGAAAAATTGCGGCAACACACTATGGATATACTGCCAGTTCAAGGAAAATTCCAACAAATAATATTAAAACGTTATAAATATTTAGCTTTCGTCAGCCATTAAATATTTGTGTAACAAGTTTATTTTTTTCCCAATTGGTCTAAAACTATTTTTATTAGATAAGCTTTTCTATAAGTTTGATAAATTCGATTTGGCAATCGAAAAGCTTCAAATCAGTTGAATAAAACCGCTCAAAACATGTTCACTAAAGCAAAGATGAGTAATAAAACCAATAAAAAAAATCGGACACCAACGCCCGATTTTTATTATATGATTTTTAATCTATTGCTTATTTTCTAAGTACATCACCAATACTTGGGTCTTTATCAAAAACCGATTTAGCATATGGGCAAAGCGGAATTACTTTTACGTCTTTTTCACGAACAAAAGCTACCAAAGCATCAAGTAATTGGCGACCTACACCTTGTCCACGATAATTTTCGTTTACATCTGTGGCATCAATAATTAGCATGCTTTCGCCTGCCCATGTATAAGTCATTTCACCTGCAACGGTTTCACCATCAAGTAAGCTAAAGCTGCCGTGTTTTGTATCATCTTTTTGTTGAATATTCACAATGAATTCCTCATATTACAAATCGTATTTATTTAAAAATGACTTTGTATAATCTTTATCTATAAGAACAAATTTAACTGTAAAAAAATAGCCTATTTTTAGCAGTGAGTCTGTATGCTTTTTAAATACAATCTTCATTTAAATTAGTGAAACTCTTGCACCAAGCTATTAATATGCGCCACCGCAGCAGTTCGGTTTTCAACGCAAAGTTTTTCAAAAACATGCTCTAAATGTTTATTCACTGTCCGTGGACTCAGCTCCAAAATTTCAGCAATGTCTTTATTGGTTTTTCCTAACAACAACCAGTGCATGACTTCTGCCTCACGTTGAGTCAACTGCGGGCAATATTTTAAAATATCAGCCATTTCCAAAGCTGGCGTAGAAGTCTTGATTTGTATCAGATAATTTTTTGCCACACTTGGCTCACTTTCCCACGGTGTAAGCAATAAAAGCTGTAATTGTTGAGATGGTGTCGAATAAGAACAGCTGGTTAATTTTTTGGAGTCTTTTTCATGCTCTAAGTCTGAAAACCAAGCTTTTAAACCTGCTTCAAAGCCTTCTAATTCAGGTAAATATTGATTTAGTAGATCACTAGCCTTTTGGGTTTTCCACACAATTTTACCGTGAACATCTAGCGCAAGAATGGCTGTTTCCGTCGCATCAATCACCTGTTTTTGTTGCTGCAATAGTTTGGCATGTGCCAAATGTGTTTTTACCCTTGCTAATACTTCTTCAATATTCAGTGGCTTAGTTACATAGTCCACCCCACCGACCTGAAAACCACGCACAATATGCTCTGTCTCAGATAAACCTGTCATAAAAATAACGGGAATAAACTGCGTAATTGGACTCGCTTTAAGCTGTATGCAACTTTCAAAACCGTCCATATGCGGCATATTGCCATCAAGCAAAATCATATCCGGTAAGCATCGGTGTGCAATTTCAATTGCACTTAACCCATCGGTTGTGACAAGCACGCGATAACCTGCCTGATCCAGACTTTCATGTAACAAGCCCAAATTTTCCGGCACGTCATCCACAATCAGAATAATAGCCTGCTCGTTTGGCGAAGCTTGCTGAAAAGAAACATGTTGCGTACTCATTGCTTATCCTGAATCAATCGTTGCGCGTGTTTTAAATCAAACTTTCGAATAGCCTGTTCCAGCTGTTCCCATAACTCATCATTCTCCGGAAAATTTTGCCGGCATTGCATTAAAGTCTGTTGAATTCCTCGAATATAACCCTGCCCAATTAAATCATTTAACTGTTGCAAGCTTTGCGGTAAATCAAGCAGATCATTATTTTCCGGTTGTTGGATTGAGGTATGAACAGCAACTTGCTCTTGCTTAAACACCTTTACATCCAGTGTTTGAACTTCATTATTTTCAAGGTTTGCATCTGATTTAGAATCAATCCAAACTAAGCCCAACTTATCTCCAATTTTACTCAGCAACAAATTGAGATCGATTGGTTTTAACATAAAGTCTTCACTTAAGACCGCATCTTGTGGATTGACTTCGCGCTCTCCTGCATTCGCTGAAATAATTAAGATCGGCACATTGGTAATATTATTCTGACGCAATAATCGTGCTGTTTCCCACCCGCCCATCAAAGGCATATTTAAATCCATCAAAATCAGGTTCGGCTGAAAAATAGGTACACGTCTTAAACAGTCAATGCCCGACTCGGCTTCTTCAATAATAAATCCTAAAGGTTTTAGAAAATTAGCGACTAAACCTCGATCCACCGCTTCATTATCGACAACCAAAATTCGTTTTCGCTCGCCTTGATAGCCTGTAATTTGGTTGGAGTAAACATTAGAAATAGGATGAACTACTTCTTTTGAAGGTAAGTAAAACTTAATCTTAAATTGTGAACCCTGATTGAGCTGACTGGTCACAGATAGCTGGCCACCGAGTAAATCGACCAATAATTTTACAATGGGTAGTCCGAGTCCTGTTCCAGTAAATCCGCCTTGAACAACATTGCTGCCCCGTTCAAACGGGTTAAAGATACGCTCTAAATCAGCCTCAGCAATACCACAGCCCGTATCTCTAATTTCAAAATAAGCCGTCTGAAAACGGTACTCGACCTTTAAAGTAATAGTGCCGCTCGTTGTAAACTTTAAAGCATTGCCCAGCAAATTGATGAGCACTTGTTCTAAGCGTTTTTTGTCGGTACGGACATAGTGTGGTAAGTTCTCTCCAATTTCATAAACAAACTGTAAATTCTTCTGTTCAAACTGTGGTTGAAACATTTGAATAATTTGTTCAATAAAATTGGGGAAATGCACATCCACTACATTTAAAGAAATCTTGCCTGTTTCAATGCGTGCTAAATCTAGTAAACCGTCAATCAGTGAAGTCAAATGCTGCCCACTACGGCTAATCACCCCGAGCGCCACTTTGCCTTGTTCAGAGAGTTGTTCTTGTTTTTGAAGTAATTGGCTATAGCCCAAAATACTATTTAGAGGTGTCCGTAGTTCGTGGCTAATGCCAATGACATAACGGCTTTTTGCATCATTGGCCCGTTCTGCTGCTATTCTGGCGTCTTGTAAGTCTTTTGAAGTGACTTCATGGGCAGCAATTTCATCAATCAATAATGCTGTTTGCTGATGCGTTTCGATTTCGGCATTACGTCGGCTTTCATCGTTTAGTACTAACCACCATGATGCAACACTCATCAATAAAAATAAAATGGTGTAAATTTTTACAAACAGCGTGAATAACTGCGGAACGGCTGCGGCATTAATGGTTTCTAAATAGGTTTTTTCTTGGATATAAACCAGACTTAAACTCACTGCCAGAACAATAGACAGCCCTAAAGTCAGTAATAAATACAAACTGACCCTGCTATTTAAACGACTAGCCCAACGTTCTGGTAAATAGTGCCAAATGGCTTTTTTGAGCTGAACTGACCAACGTGCATCGGGTTTACATAAATCGTGACAGCGGGCTTCAAGTGAACAGCATAATGAGCAAATCGTACCGTTATAGGCTGGACAGCCCGCCATATCAGCGAGTTCATAGTCCCGTTCACACACCACACAGTTTGCAACCGAAGTCGCCTGAATTTTTTCAGGTTGGCGTGCAATGTAATATTTGCCTTTCGTTAGGTAAGCAATAACAGGAACACATAACACCGCACTCCCCAAAGCAATAAAACTCGCCAATCCTTTTGCCATCAATCCGAAAAAGCCCAAATAGCTCAGCATCGATAACACTGAAGCGATGAGTAAGGCACCCACACCAACGGGGTTAATGTCATATAAGTAAGCACGGCGAAATTCAATTCCCTTTGGGCTTAAACCTAAAGGTTTACAGATAATTAAATCGGCAACAACGGCACCAATCCATGCCAAAGCAATATTGCTATATAGCCCCAAAATGCGCTCAACTGCATGGCTAATGCCCATTTCCATCAAAACAATAGCAATAAAAACGTTAAAAAGAAGCCAGACAATTCGCCCCGGATGGCTATGAGTTAAGCGAGCAAAAAAGTTTGACCATGCCAGTGAACCAGCGTAGGCATTGGTCATATTAATTTTAATTTGCGCCAAGCAAACTAGTGCTAGAGTCAATATTAACGCTAGCTGAGGATTTGGAATAAACTGCTGATAAGCAACCCAATACAGATAAGTCGGATTGTCTAGTTCAGAGACAGGAATAAACAGCTGAAAAGCCAACACCATCAGCAGCATCCCCATCAAAACTTTTAAAAATCCAAAAATTATCCAAGATGGACCACCTAAAAAAACGGCAAAACGCCATGCAGTTCTGTTCTTTTCTTTTTGCGGTAAGAAACGTAAATAGTCAGCTTGCTCACCAATTTGGATCACAAATGAAAAAATAAGAGTGCACGCCGCACCAAAGTAATACAGGTTAAAATCGGTTGAGTTTGAAACCGCCCCAACAAAATGCAAGCTACTCCTTAAAATTTGTGGCTGTTTCCAAAGTACAAAAAACCACGGTAATAATAGTAATAAGAGCCAGATTGGTTGTGTGATCGCCTGAACTTTATTAATAAAACCAATGCCTTTGACCACTAAAGGCAAAATCACTAAGGCAGAAATTAAGTAACCAATAACTTGCGGAATGCCTAAGGCAAGCTCAAGTGCCATTGCCATAATTGCAGCTTCAAACGCAAGCAAAATAAAGGTAAAGCTGGCATAAATCAGAGACGTAATGGTCGAGCCAATATAGCCAAAACCTGCACCACGAGTAAGCAAATCGACGTCTACATTATATTTTGCGGCGTAATAACTAATCGGCCAACTGGTCAAAAATATGATGGTACATACAACAATTGCTGCCCATACTGCATTGCTAAAGCCATACTGCCAAAGCATGGTCGCCCCAATGGCTTCCATCGCCAAAAAGCTGACTGTCGAGATTGCGGTATTGGTTACCGTCCAAGGCGACCATTTTCTTACTGAGGTGGGTGCGTAGCGAAGCGCATAATCTTCGATACTTTCATCTGCCACCCAAATATTATATTCACGGCGTGTTTTGATCACACGTTGTGGCGCTTGTTGGGGGCGTGAAGAATCCGGCATAACACTCATGTTTGGCATGTGGCTGCATTAAACCCAGCAATCCTTATGCCAAAAGTCATTTATCATGGCGATTTTTTCTAATACGCACATATACGCAAAATAACGTATTTTCAATTTTCCCCAAAAATCACACACTCAAAACCATCAAAAAACAATGATCAATATTTGTGTTGATTGACCGAAAATGATTGGGAGATTGATGTTATGAGTGTATCTGAACATCCAAATCTGGACACTGTGCAAGGTGCAGATTCACAAAAAGCAGTGAATGAAACCTTAGAAGATTATACTTTACGTTACGCTCCACACAGCTTTCGGCGCTGGAGTCCCAAAGTTGTTGCTATTACTGCACTTGGTGGTATTGCCTATCTTGCTGACTTTTCTATTGGTGCCAGTATTGGTATGTCTTATGGAACAACCAATGCTGTTTTCTCCATTTTATTTGCAGCGATTATTATCTTCTTAACCGGCATTCCTTTAGCCTACTACGCAGCTCGCTATAACATCGACCTTGACTTGATCACCCGCGGTGCAGGTTTTGGTTATATCGGTTCGGTCCTAACCAGTATCATTTTCGCCAGTTTCACCTTTATTTTCTTTGCCCTTGAAGGTTCAATTATGGCGCAAGGTTTATTGCTCGGTTTAGGCATTCCGCTTTGGGCAGGTTACCTCATCTCAACTGTTATGGTCATTCCACTGGTGATTTACGGCATGAAAGCTTTAAGTAAATTACAAGTCTGGACTACCCCACTTTGGCTCGTTCTAATGATTGGTCCTGTGGCGTATCTGATTTACCAAGAACCTACCTTAGTTAGCCAGTTTGCAACTTTTACAGGTCATGAAGGTTTTGCACCTGTAGATATGGCAGCGATCATGCTTGGTGCGGGTATATGCTTATCCCTCATCATGCAAATCGGTGAGCAAATTGACTACCTACGCTTCATGCCTGCAAAAACAAAAGAAAATAGTAAAGCATGGTGGGCAGCGGTTATTTCAGCGGGTCCAGGCTGGGTGATTTTAGGGGCGATTAAACAAATTATTGGGGCATTTTTAGGTTTCTATTTACTCACTAAAATACCGGGCGTAAACAGCACTGAACCTGTTCAACAGTTTAATGCAGCGTTTCATGACATGCTTCCGGGCTGGGCTGCTTTAACACTTGCGGTTATTTTGGTGGTTATTTCTCAAATTAAAATTAATGTGACCAATGCTTACTCTGGTTCCCTTGCATGGACAAGTGCCTACACTCGTATTAGCAAACATTATCCTGGTCGTATTGTCTTTGTGATCGTAAACTTGGCAATTGCACTTGCTTTAATGGAAGGCAACATGTTTGCGGTACTGGGTAAAATCTTAGGATTCTATTCAAACTTTGCGATTGCATGGGTTGTGGTTGTCGCAACAGACATTTCAATCAACAAATATGTTTTAAAACTTTCACCTAAAGAACCGGAATATCGCCGTGACATGCTCTACAACGTAAACCCTGTCGGTATGGTTGCTTTCCTTGTATCAGCAGGTTTATCGATTGCAGCATTCTTCGGATTATTGGGTAGTTTCCTAGCGCCTTACTCTCCAATTATTGCACTTGTACTTGCCTTTGTATTAACACCAATCATGGGCCTATTAACCAAAGGAAAATACTACATCAAGTCACACGATGACGGCGTTAAAGAACCACGTTACGATGCTGAAGGTACACCAGTAGCAACTGTTTATCACTGCCGCGTATGTGAGCAAGGCTATGAGCGTCCAGATATTATGTTCTCTCACAAACATAACGGTACAATTTGTTCTTTGTGTAAAACACTCGATGCCTAGATGCCTACCCCCTTTTACCAATTAAAAAAAGAAGCTTTAAAGCTTCTTTTTTTATATCTGATGATTTAGCTAATTGGAAATAAACGCTCAGGCACCACATCTTTCATCACAATGGTTGAGATGAGCCGTTGCACACTTGGAATAGCCGATAATTTTTCGTCATATAAACGCTGAAAAGCTGGTAAATCTTTAGCAACAACATGGAGTAAATAGTCAGGTTCACCAAACAAACGCTGCGCCTGAATAATTTGCGGAATCTCAATCACGGCATTTTCAAACTTCTCAACCGCCTGTTTATCGCCTTCTTTAAGCGTAATAAAAACAATCGCTGAAAACTCAAAACCGACTAAGTTTGGGTCGAGTTCTGCCCGATAGCCTTTGATAGCTCCCGACTCTTCTAAAGCCTTCACTCGTCTATGACAAGGTGAAATGCTCAAACCAACTTTTTCTGCCAATTCAGTGATAGATAATCGGCCATTTAATTGCAATTCAGCAAGAATCTTTTTATCTATGCGATCCATTTAGAAAAATTTACCCCAAATGTATGTGATATGAGCAAACATTTAAAAGCACATTCTAAATACATGAGCATATTATTTTCAACAAGCTCGAATAAATAGGGATTTTTTCTAAACCACGGGCGAAACCTTTGGAAAATAGTTTGCCGAGATAAGCATATGGCTTTTAACATTTTTATTGCATTTTGGAGTGTCTCCATTCTTTTTATTATTACGCCAGGGGCAGACTGGGCCTACGCCATTTCCGCAGGTATTAAGGGTAAAGTCGTCGTCCCCGCTGTTGCAGGTATGCTATTCGGGCACTTTATTACGATTTTATTGGTAGCGGCTGGTGTTGGTCTGCTTGTAGCAAATAACCCAACTGCTCTGATGATCCTTACTGTTGCGGGTTCTGCTTATTTATTATGGATGGGAATAAATTTATTACTCACCCCTCCTACTCCGAATCAGTCTGGTTCTGAAAAGGCTCAGTCATGGTTGAGATGGGCTACCAAAGGCGTTTATGTGAGTGGATTAAACCCGAAAGTTTTTTTACTCTTTTTAGCTCTGCTTCCTCAATTTATTGACACTACAGCTTCATGGTCAGTGACAACGCAAATTCTTGCCTTTGGTGTTGTTCACATAATTAGCTGCGCCATCATTTACTTAATGGTGGGTTATGGTTCAGAGGCTATTTTGAAAACCAGACCACAAGCAGCACAGTTAGTGGGCCGTTTTTCGGGCGGTTTGATGGTTGTTATCGCAACGTGCTTATTGATTGGGCAAATTTAAAAGTCATTTAGGAAAAAGTTACTGACTCACTTTTCGGGTCGGTAACTTAAATAATAAATATAAGAAAAATTTATCTCATTCGTTTGAGGTTATAGGTCACGACTCCCCAAATCACCAGTTCTTGCCCCTCTTCAATATAAATATTTTGATAATCAGGGTTTTCTGCTTTCAGCCACACTTTAGGGGGGTGAAATTGGGTATCAATCATTAAGCGCTTAACAGTGAAATCATTGTCGATAAGTGCAATCACTATATCGCCCGATTTAGCGGGAATACTACGGTCCACAATAAGCGGATCATCAATATCAATTCCGGCATCTAACATAGACAACGAATTGGCTTTGACAATAAAGGTGGCATTTTCATTTCTAATTAAATATTCATTTAAATCGAGTGCTTGCTCAATATCGTCTTGCGCTGGTGATGGGAAACCCGCAGCAACACGTTCTGTCGCCAAAGGAATGTGGTAAATTTTATCGTTGTTCGGATGAACCTGCTGTATCTTTAGTTTTGAAGTGAAATCTGTCTGGTTATTGGTTTTGACATTATTCAGTAACCAATTTTTGATAAAGTTGACTTGAGATTCAGGAACACGAATCACTTTGGTGGGTTCATTGAACTGTGCTTTACGGCCGGCGTTTTCCCGTGCACCGCCATGCTCGAATTCTTTCTTCTTTGGCATATCGCCTCCATTTCACCGTTCAAATCCTACACAAACAATGTAACTTGAAAAAGTTACATTTTCAAGTTGACGAAATATTTTTTTTGCATAACAATAAATTTCATGATCAGATTTTAATCCATTTTGCTTTTAACAGGGATGTTAAAACGGAAATGGTAATTTGAAGAGAATCAAAACCTATTGTGAAATAGTTCTTATTACTGACTGTTTTGATTTTTATCAATGAAATTCTGAACACTTAAATATGAGTTAGATTCAGTTTTTGGTATGGAGACATGCGAAATGAAAAATCAACGTGATGCAGTTTTAGGTTATGCAGATGAACAACATGCCTACTATATCCGTCTTATTGAAAATGATGCGGTATTAGGCGAAAGCTATGGAATTTTCTGTGAAAATCCGGAAAGTGAAGCAGCCGAAAGTATTATGACGACACTATTTTTAAAGAAATCATTTTGGTTAAATGGCTCAGAATTCACAGATATTGTAAAAGGCTTACATCCCCTTACCCACTCATAAGTTTAAAATAATAAAAATAAAGGAGGCATAATGCCTCCTTTATTCTCAAAAACTGTTTGCTTAAGACGTAAAGCGTCCATAAGCATCGCGTTTTTGATTACGAGAGTTCTGACCACGACCATCTGAACGGCCACGGCGGTCATCATCGTCGTCATCGTCATCACGACGGCTGCGACCACGGCCTCGGCCACCTGAACGACCACGATCATCATCTTCATCGTCATCATCATAACGACTGCGGCCACGGCCTCGACCACCTGAACGACCGCGATCATCATCTTCATCGTCATCATCACGACGGCTGCGGCCACGACCTCGGCCACCTGAACGGCCACGTTCATCATCTTCATCGTCGTCATCATAACGACTGCGGCCACGGCCTCGGCCACCTGAACGACCACGGTCATCATCTTCGTCATCATCGTCACGACGGCTGCGACCACGACCTCGGCCACCTGAACGGCCACGGTCATCATCTTCATCGTCGTCATCATAACGGCTGCGGCCACGACCTCGACCGCCTGAACGACCGCGATCATCATCTTCATCGTCGTCATCATAACGGCTGCGGCCACGACCTCGACCGCCTGAACGACCGCGATCATCATCTTCATCGTCGTCATCACGGCGGCTGCGGCCACGACCTCGGCCACCTGAGCGACCGCGATCATCATCTTCATCGTCGTCATCACGGCGGCTGCGGCCACGACCTCGACCGCCTGAACGGCCACGGTCATCATCTTCATCGTCGTCATCACGGCGGCT
Organism: Acinetobacter sp. AOR12_HL; assembly: GCF_027855275.1. Taxonomy (NCBI): domain Bacteria; kingdom Pseudomonadati; phylum Pseudomonadota; class Gammaproteobacteria; order Moraxellales; family Moraxellaceae; genus Acinetobacter; species Acinetobacter sp. AOR12_HL. Next base: position 69,385 of record NZ_JAKTIJ010000035.1, read on the forward strand.
GCGACCACGACCTCGGCCACCTGAACGACCGCGATCATCATCTTCATCGTCATCATCACGGCTGCGACCACGGCCTCGGCCACCTGAGCGACCGCGATCATCATCTTCGTCGTCATCATCACGATTGCGACCACGGCCACGACCGCCTGAGCGACCGCGATCATCATCTTCGTCGTCATCATCATAACGACTGCGGCCACGGCCTCGACCACTTGAACGGCCACGGTCATCATCTTCGTCGTCATCATAACGGCTGCGACCACGACCATTACGATCATCGTTTTTATGACTTAAAGCACCAGCTTCACGAGCCTCTTCTGAGGTAAATTCATGTGCGTTACCACTGGCATGTGCAGCACGGCCAGCTTCACGAGCTTCTTCTGAAGTAAATTCATGCGCATTGCCACTGGCATGTGCAGCTCGCCCACCTTTACTGGCTATTTCTCTGACTCTTTCAGGATCCATACTTGCAAATCCACGATTTGAAGTACCTGAACTATTGTTATCATCTTCATATCTAGTATTAGCCATAGTTATATCTTCCTATATTAAAATTATAAGTCGCTACCGCTTTTATTGAACGGATAAATTTAAGATAAGAGATTTAAATTATTTTTATACCCATGCTATGTTTCAATCTTTTTAAATGTATATAATTTAAATTTCAAATAAAAACTCTAACTTCATTATTTAAATAAAGATTTCCTTAGTTAAAATATTTATAAATTATTAGCTAATTTTACTTTTTAAATACTCACCATACTTATTATTACTCAAACCTACATAACAATATATTTTTACAAATGCATTTAAAAATTCAGGCTAAATAACACAAACTTTCATAACGTACAAATCAATAAAAAACAAAAACATCTTCACTATTGAAGAAACAAACCTAAAATATAATTAAAATTACTTAAAAACAATAACATAAACCATTAATTTTGCATAAAAACTTTACTTGAGTGATTAAAATCAAGTTTTAAAATTAACATATAATATTTGTGAGAAAAGAATGATGCAACCTACTAATACAAACTCAACGCTACAATATATTCATATTTCTGTACCTGAAATTTTACTCAGTAATATTCAAATAAAAAATTCTTGGCAAGATTATAACCAAGAATGGAGCTATAGATTAGACCCGCCTCACGCAAGCCATCCTTTTCAGAGAGACTTGTATATTATTAAATCAAAAAATATTGAAACGGAAGATATAAAAAAAATATTAGATAATATAGTTGTTAAAAACAGTAAAAATAAAGATGACTTAAAAAATATAGTCGAAGCGGAAACAGTAATAAAAGAAATTTTAGATTTATCTAATTATATACCTATAGAAAATTGGCTAAATGATACAGGTAATCGATCAATTGTTGAAAGTATGATTGATAAAAACAAGGTTAAATTATTAGATATTATCTAACCTAACTTGATATGTTATATTTTTTTACATCCTTATATATAAAATAACAAAGACAACTTTTTAAAAAAGACTATTTACTCATATTCACGTGCAAATTAACCAATATAGAGGGACTGAAAATTAAATAGAGGTAGTCTAGACATGGAAAATACAACGAATCAGTATCCATCAGAAGTTCCTGCACAAGTTCAACCTCATCAACCAGGTGATCAGGAGAAAATGCATCCTGAACCAGAAATTATTAAAGCATCCCATAAAGGCAGTGAAAAACTAAAAGGCAAAGTTGCCGTCATTAGCGGTGGTGATAGCGGTATAGGCCGTTCAGTTGCCGTACTATTTGCCCGTGAAGGTGCCGATATTGCTGTACTGTACCTTGAAGAAGACCAAGATGCTGAAATTACTAAACAGCTTATTGAAAAGGAAGGACAACAATGTCTTTTATTAAAAGGTGATATTTCCGATCCAGACCTTGCAAAACAAAATATTGATAAGGTTTTACAGCATTTTGGAAAAATTAATATTTTAGTGAATAATGCGGGTGTGCAATATCAACAAAAAGAAATTGAAAGTATTAGTAATGAACAATTAGAAAAAACATTTAAAACAAATATTTTTGCCATGTTTTATTTAACCAAAGAAGCCATTCCTTATATGGAGGAAGGTGATAGCATTATTAACACCACCAGTATTACCAGTTACCAAGGTCATGATGAGTTGATTGATTATGCAAGTACTAAAGGTGCAATTACCTCTTTTACTCGTAGTCTATCGAACAATTTAATGAAGCAGAAAAAAGGTATTCGTGTAAATGGTGTTGCACCAGGCCCAATCTGGACTCCCCTTATTCCAAGTAGTTTCGATGCCGAGACCGTCGAAAAGTTTGGTAAAGATACCCCAATGGGTAGAATGGGTCAGCCAAGTGAAGTCGCCCCTGCTTACCTTTTCCTTGCCTCAGATGATGCAAGTTATATTACTGGTCAGGTTATTCATGTAAATGGCGGTCAAATTGTTAATGGCTAATAACATAATTTAGAAAAAGCCCTGAAAGCGTTTAAACTTTCAGGGCTTTTTTTATCTAAGCCGGTACATGAGCAGCTATTTGTTCTCTTGACCAAACACGGTGTGCTTTAATCAGGTTCTTAAATTTTTCCGCAACATGCTGGAACTCATCTTCAATTAAAGTTCCTTCATCCGCCACTAAACCTAATGGTTCAAGCAAATCAGATTTATTACCTAAAAATACGATTGGCTTTAAGTGCTTATAAGCTTCGAGTAAGTAATGGCGAGCTACCCCGTCTTGCATAACCGTATTTAGGTTATCGCCATCCGGAATAATTACCGCATCATAGGCAATTGAAGGCTCAGACATTTGCATGCCATCAGCCACAATAACGTTATCTTTATGATCTTTGACTGGAGCCAAGCTCGGCGCTAGTAAATGAAGGATAACGCCTTCTTTAATTGCCCAGTTTTTAATAGCCTCCAATGCATCAGACTTCACCATGTTATGGATAAGTACAGCAACTTTTCTACCTTGAATATCTTCAGGTGGGAAAGCTAAAAAAGATAACTTGGCAGATTTTTCAACTGCTGTTTTCTTATAGTTTAGGGTTAAGTCAGGCACTTCAATACCTAAATTTGCCCCTACTTGACGTGCCAAATCTAGGTCGATATTTGCCAAAATTTGTTGAACTTGACGCTCACGAATATGCTTTCTTTGAACTTTACTTAATTCGAAAGTATAGGCATCGACCACATGTTTTTGTTCATGCGGTGCAAGGCTTTTGTAATATAGTCGCGGTTGAGAGAAATAATCAGAGAACGTCTCACTTCTTTGACGAAGTTTATGGCCACTAATTTTTTCAGGATAACTTTCAAAACCACCATTTGATGCCGCTGGCGGTGTTTCTACTGGCCAATTTCCATCAATTGAGTTTGGTTGATATGCAGCCTGTCCTTTATGAATGGTATGCTGATGAATACCATCACGTTGATTGTTATGGAATGGACACACAGGTTTGTTAATCGGAATTTGGTGGAAGTTTGGTCCACCTAAACGGCTTAACTGGGTATCTGTGTATGAAAATAGACGTGCTTGTAAAAGCGGGTCATCTGTAAAATCAATACCAGGTACTACATGACCCGGACAGAAAGCTACCTGCTCTGTTTCAGCAAAGAAGTTATCTACATTTCTATTTAAAACGAATCGACCAATTGGCGTAACAGGTACTAATTCTTCAGGAATAATTTTTGTTGGGTCCAGCAAATCGAAGTCAAAGTTCATTTCATCTTCTTCTTCGACAATCTGCACACCGAGTTCCCATTCTGGATAAAAACCTTGCTCAATTGCTTCATAAAGATCACGACGGTGGAAATCCGGGTCTTTACCCGCAAGTTTTTGAGCTTCATCCCATACTAGCGCACTCAAACCTTGCTTTGGTGTCCAGTGAAATTTCACAAAATGTGATTTACCTTCAGCATTAATTAAACGGAACGTATGCACACCAAAACCTTGGATCGAACGTAAGTTACGAGGAATCGCACGGTCTGACATCGCCCAAATTACCGCATGTGCTGACTCGGGTACTAAAGACACAAAATCCCAGAAAGTATCATGCGCAGTTGCACCTGTTGGGATTTCTGTGTCCGGTTCAGGTTTTACCGCATGTACAAAGTCTGGAAATTTAATCCCGTCTTGCACAAAAAAGACAGGTGCGTTATTTCCTACCAAGTCGAAGTTACCTTCTTGGGTATAAAACTTAATGGCAAAACCGCGGATATCACGAACAGTGTCGGCAGAACCACGAGGCCCTTGCACTGTTGAAAAACGTACAAAAATAGGCGTCTGAATAGTTGGGTCTGTCAAGAATCCAGCTTTGGTTAAACGTTCGTTTCCTTCATATGCCTGAAAATAACCATGTGCCCCTACACCACGCGCATGCACAATACGCTCAGGTATACGCTCATGGTCAAAGTGGGTGATTTTTTCTCTTAAAATGAAATCTTCCAATAAAGTCGAGCCACGAATACCCGCTCTTAAGCTATTTTGGTTATCCGCTATTTTAACCCCCTGATTTGTGGTTAAAGCTTCATTAGTTGCATCATCTCTAACTGTGTCTAACTGTTCAGTTTTCTGGGTAGTATTGGCTTTATTTGCTGCATCGGCACCAGCCATTTCACTTGTTTTATTGGTTGATTTAGTATTGTCGTTCATGTCCATTACCTATGTTTTTGAAAGTTAAACTTGGGGTTGAAGTAGAAAACGTTTATAAAACTAGTTTTTAAACGTACCTAAATAAGGAAAAAGGAGTTCTACGTATTTACGAGTACTCCAAAGACCAATACTTTTATGATGAGAATCTGGGGCAAGAAACGGAGTAAGTTTGCAAATCTTTATGGCAAGGTCACTTGATTGTTGGACGCGCTCTTGTAGTGCATCAAGTTCGCCATCCGAGATATAACTAAATAAATAGTCCTGAATACGCTGGCTATTCTTTAGTTCTCTGCTGTATGCCAAGAAGTTAGAAGAATGATCACTACCAGCAATCCAGTCATGAATAATTTGGCGCTCTACAGGGTTAAACACCCCAAACATTTTTCCATTTTCTTCATTAATCATTCGCCAGAATACGCTCTGTTCAGGGTCGGTATTAAACTTAATCCATTTGTGTTCAGTTAAATGAGTGATTAAACCTGCAATGTCATCGGGATTTGATAACCATTGATTAATGGTCTTGCACCCAAACTGTCTGGTTTCGTTATGAATTAACTGACCGACAAGCGCCTTTCTTTTGAAAATTCTATGGACAAAGTCTTCAGTATTTAAATTTTTTATAATGTTTGAAGAGGATACCCCATGATTATTAAGGGCAAAACCATGTTTTAGCTTGGTCAAGAAGAGTTCTTTATCTCTATATTTATTATAAATATCTTCAATAACTTTAATGGCTTTATAGGCATGACCATTGTCAATATTGTCGATAGTGATATGAAGATTAAAGTATTTAGAATCAATACCTAATTCAGCAAGCTCATAATTCGAAATTAAAAGATGCAGTGGTAACTGCTCATAGCCTAAATTAAAACCCACAATCTCGGGAATAAACTCAGGAGGTGCATAACCCAGAGCAAGCTGCACAACTGCTTGATGATAATACTCGTCTTCTAAAAGCAGATCGAAACTGTCTAGCCCTAGACTGCGTAAAAGGTCATCATAGATACAGACATGGTTTGCTTTTGGCTCACCTAACCCAAGCTCTTCGAGATAAGTAATAATTAATTCATGAAAAATAGGATCATTCCAATAATGCACTGAGCTATATAGCCATGCACCGTCTACTTTTTTGGTTGGAGACACCTTTATTAAAAACTCAAATGCCTGAGCGACGTTCTTAAAATACTCTCTATCTTGACCAGATTGTCTACGATTTAAATATGCCTGAAATTCCTGACAATTTTTTTTATTATCGTTTTCACACCATGCCTTAATCAAATTGATATCCGAAGGAAAATCTATTTCCTTCATCTCTAGTTTATCTATCTCTTTAACAAGAAAATCTCTAGCCTTTTTCTCTTTCTCAAAACTAGAAACATCAGGATCAAGGAAAAAAACAAACAATTCATAATAATTTTGTTGATTATCTTGTAATAAGTCTAATAATCGTTTTTTCACTACAACAGGCATTTTCATTCTCCGTCTGTGAGATATCAATTACCATACGTCACCCTAACTATAATCGAGTTTTAAGTTTGTTATTTTGCGTTATTAAAAAACAAGGTAAATACAATAAATCCAAAAAATTCATATATATATAAAATAACGCAAAATTACATTTAAACTTTTAGTATTATTTAAGCTGCTGTTTTTATATAAAATTTGCAAATCTTAATCCAATTTTACATTAACTTCACCATCAAAATTATAAACATTAAAAAAATAACAAAGCAAACAATTAAATAGTTTTATAACATTTTAAAAACAATTGTAGGGAGAATTAAAATGTTCAATAAATGTTGCGAATTATTAGCAAAGGAAAAAATTAAAATTGCATTTTTTGAAAGCGCCTCTGCGGGTTACCTTGCTTATCGTTTCTCTTTAAGTCCTTATTCAGGCGATATTCTGATTGGAAGCCTTGTAAGTTACGACCTTCGCGTAAAGGAAAATACCTTACATATTTCAGAAGAGCTTATTGAAAAATACACTGCAGAATCAATGCAAGTGACTGTTGAAATGATTAATAAAGGTAAAGAACTTTTACATGCCGACCTGTATGTTGCCTGCACAGGTCTTTTGAAAAAAGGCGGCTCTGAAACACCAGAAAAACCTGTAGGTACTTTCTTTTACTCAATATATTATAAAAATAATTTTTATAATTTTAGACGTGTTTTAAGGGGGCCTGCCTTTTTAAAACTAAGAAAGTTGATTTACTATGTTACTCAAGATATAAAACTTATTATATTAGAAGACAAAAGGCGTTAATTTTATATAAAAGTTAACAAATATACATTTAGAAATATTTATTATCTTTCTTAAATATTATGTGCTGAAATGTAAGTTTTTAAATGTTCATATTAATAATGTTTATGACATAAAATTACATACATTAAAAATCAGCAAGTTATTTAAAATTTATAAATTTTAAGTTTACAGTTAAATATAGGGTAACACCCCTACCCTACACATTTAAAATCTACATGTTTTAATAACCCTATCTGAAGCTCTCAGATAAAACACATCGTCATAATTGATATGAGGTATTAAAAATGAGCACTACTAATAATCAAGCAAATCAACGCAATAATCAGCAGCAACAACAACAGCAAAATGACAACCGTAATCAACAGCAACACGGTAACCAACAGCAAAACGATCAACAGCAACAAAATAACCAGCAACAACAGCAAAATGATAACCGCGGCCAACAACAAGGATCTAATCAAAAAGATTCTGGCCAACAAAACTCAAATAACAACCAACAACGTTAATCGTTTGTAGTTGTTCTTTGATGCGGTCGATCATTTAGGAAGGTGACCTCACCTTCCTAAATCAAAATATAAGCATAAAATTCAATAAAATATGAGGGAATTCTGATGACAGATCAAAATACAGATCATGCTCAATTGGTAGCTGGCGATCATAACTATTCTGACTCTCGCTGGCGCGAAAGCTATCTTACTCGACCTTATTATCAAGAAGCTCAATTAACTACACCAGATCTAGATTATGATCGTGATTTCTCTGCAGCTTATGAACTTGGTCATCGAGCTCGTTCTGAATCTAAAGAAGGAACTCAGTTTGAAGATATGGAAGGCAGCTTGCAGCAAAAATGGGAAGAGCTAAAAGCTGAGTCCCGCCTAAAATGGGAACACGCTAAACAAGCGATTAAAGATGCATGGGATGATATGTAACATCCTCAAAAGGTCCATAGCTATAAGCTTATTTCCTATTGGCCCTGGGAAATAGGCTTTTTTATTGTCCTAAAATTATGAGCATTAAAAAAATGGTGGCATATTAAAATTATGACTAAGATATTGATTTGCTAAAATTGGATCATCAAAAACTTCTTTTTTAAATTGTACGCTCGGTGTTGTAGCGAGTACATGTGTCGGCTTAATAGTAACTTCCACTACATACTTATTTTGCTCATACTTAGCTTTTACGCCATAAATCTCAGAATCATTAATGCAAGTTCCATCTGTAAAATATACAAACATACGTACTACCTTAAATATTACTCATCATAGCGGTCTTATCAAAAATAAAGCCTGACTCAGATAATCAGGTCAGGCCTTTCATCAAAATTAACTTTGATTTTTCTTAAAATATTCAATTATTTCTTCCCCATTATTTACAGGCTTTTTCTGCGAAGGGTAAGTTTCTTCATAGGCATAGGCGGGTAAAGTAATTTTAGCTCGAATTGGAGGTAATTTTTCTTGTCCACCTGTGGTAATTCGCTCAATAAAACCAGCAAGCCAAAGGACAAACTCCTGAGTATTTTTACTTTTAGGAATAAGACTTAAATCCAATTTAATTTTTGACTCTTGCAAAGGTTTAATGAGTATTTCGGCAAAATCAATATAATTATATAAAAGCTTTAATTTTGTCCCCTTTATTTCTTGTCTGAGTTCAATCATCAAATTATTAAGATCTTCCATCGGATCATCCGTAAAGCCTTTTTTTTCTTTAACATTTTGATATATTTTCTCAGCTATTTTTAAATATTGGGGCATATCCTTACCTTTTATAGTTCGCTCTTACTAAAATGAATTTTGGATGAATATAAGTAAGCTATTGTGTTTGTTTTATTAACTTTTTGAAACGGTAACTTAAGATTGCAACAAAACGGTAACAACAAATTCTCCAAATTGTAAAAACAAAATAAATATTTGATTAATTTTATATTTTTATATATTTCATTATTATTAATTTATATTTTTTATATAAAATAACGATTAAAAAAGCCTACTAAAAAAGTAGGCTTTTGAAAGAAGCTAATCTATTACGAGTTTTTATTCATGTCATGAGATGTAGCTGGATCACTTGCTTCATGCATGCCGTCATTTCTTGAATTACGATCTTGGCAAGCACTCATACCCATAGCAATTGCCAACACCATACTTACTGCACAAAAGATTCTTACCATTTAAATCACCTTTATAAATATTAAAATGTAGGTTTATGAATAACATTATCTTATGTTGGCCTACCGCAGTGGTTCTCTTAACTTTTGTAGATTATGCAAGCTTTTGTAAAAACCAAAAATTATGATTAATAAAATTATATTTCTTGCAATTGATATTTTGGTTATTTTTTGGCAAGCAGTGTTTAGGAGGCTCAGGTCATGTTATAAAAATCGAATTATTAAATAGTTTAGCCAAATAACACACCTAATTAGAGATATTGATATACTATACAAATAAACAATTAATAAATATTTGATATTTAAGATTAAAAAATAATAGTGTGACTTATATTCAAATTATTTATACTCATATTATATTTTTTAATTTTTCTATTTTCTAAATAAAAACAGTGAAATATTTATATCAAGTTATATAAATCAATCTTTTATTTTTGCAATTGACCCACCCCAATGCTCAGCTTATGATGCTCGCGCTGACCAATTTTGTCAGTCGGTTTTAGCAGACCGTCTACCTAAGTGCACTAAAAACACGTTTTTTGGTGTGACGCCCCTCGTGCCTTTGATGGAGGAACGGGAGTGGGACACCCTTGGGTGTGCTGGTTTCTTAGGTATCAGTCTGCTAACCCTCTTTCGTTTCGCCACCATAATAATGAGCAATGAGTGGGCATAACTTCTTTTAACCAAGGAGTCACTCATGACTATTATTCTATATTTTTTAAATTCTTTTATTAAACCTACTTACATTCAACTTCTTTTACTCAAGCAGTCATTTCTTAGAGTTCTTTCTCATCCTCTGTTTAAAAGAACTACCTACTATAGAGTTCGAAAAATTTTTACTTAATCTTTTTGTGTACCCATCTTGATATACAAGATTGGGGCAGAAGTTTTATGTATTCAAAATCACATAAAGATTAAAACTTCTATCAACATCACTTAACGATAACAACAACCCATGAAGAGTAACAAGAATGTTTTTTCTCTATCGTTTTGTTTTGGTGAGCCTTCTGACAATAGGTGTTTTAAATTTGATGGGGTGCAGGCCAATGAGTAAAAATGAATTTAATACGCGTTGTGTATGGGCCGGACATGACCTTTCAGCGTGTAATTGTATTTATAATTCTTTAGAGCAGCATTATTCACCTCAATTTGTAGAAAGTTTACCAAAATTAAGTTTGCAAAATATTGATGCAAAAATGAACTTTGTAGAAACCATGAATCAAACAATGCAGCAGTGCCAATTGAGTGCGAGCAAACACTAAACTAATTTATAGAGGCATGCTCTACCAAAAAATCCAAGAATGTACGTACGCGATTAGGAACATACTTATCATGGCCAATCCAGACAGCATGAAATTCTTCAGAAGCATGAATATTCCAATCTTCAAGAATTTTGACGAGTTGTTTTTGCTGTAACGCATTTCGAATCTGGAATTCATTTAGTTGAGCAATGCCAGCACCTGCCAGTGCCAACTGTAAAATTGCTTCGCCATGGTTTACTTTTAAAACTTTAGAGGGGGTAAGGCTGATTTCCTGAGTTGCTTTTTTGAATAACCAGGTTTTGTTCTGGCGTTGATAACTTACATCTAAAAGCTGATGTTCATGTAGTTCATCTGGATGTTCGGGGCAACCGTACTTTTCAATATATACAGGTGAGCAAACATACTGTTTATAAGTACTGCCAAGCGAGCGGGCCACCAAATTGGAGCTTTTCAAAGGTCCTGTTCGAATCGCAACATCAATTCTTTGTTCAACCAAATTAATTACTTCATCACCCAAATGAGCTTCTAATTCAATTTCCGGGTAACGTTGATTAAACAAACTAATGCATGGCAATAAAAAGTGTGTCCAATATGAAAAACTGGTATGGATTCTAATTCGCCCTTTCGGTATATGATTTGCGGTAACCGATTGTTCCAGTTCGTCCAAGTCATTGAGTATTTGAATGCCTTGCTCATAAAACTGGCATCCTTCACTGGTAAGCTGAAACTGACGTGTTGAACGATTGAGTAACCTGACACCCAATCTTTTTTCTAAACGAGAAATTAACTTGCTTACGGCAGACGGCGTCATGTTACATACTCTTGCTACCGCTGAAAAACTTCCAAGCTCGACCACTCTTATAAAAATTGCTAACTCGCCAGAACGATTGATATCAAAATAAGACATAGCAAAATTTATTTATGAATTAGATTCACAAATCTTATTCCGCTTAGACCGCTATAACAAGGCATCAATTTGTTTCAACATACCTTTAATTCGTTTTAAAGAGTTCTTGAGATGAAACTTTATCAAGCTACCCTATTTTCTTTGGTTTTAATTACGAGCTTTGCACAAGCTGATGTAGAAAACAGCCAATGGGTTACCACTTGGTCTGCGAGCCCTCAAAAAGTCTGGAATAAAGACTTCGTTTTTCCAACACTCATTCCAGAGCAAGTATCTAATCAGACTATTAGACAAATGAGCAAAATTAGTTTGGGCGGTGAAGCGGTTCGGCTCGTTTTTACCAATCAATATGGTAAACAGCCACTTTATATTGATCAAACAACGATTGGTTTAGCGAACGCGGTAACTCTAAAATCTAAGAGCATCTATCCCGTTTATTTTTCTGGTCAACTTAAAGCAAGAATTTTACCCGGCAAACAACTCATAAGTGATCCAATTCAGTTGCCTGTACCCGATCATACTCAATTGGTGGTGAATAGCTTTATTCAAAAGCCTACAACGTTTAAAACATTTCATTGGGATGCCAAACAAACCAGTTGGCTGATTAGAGGAAATCAGACAACAAATTTAACTACACCAATCGATGCCAAAACAACGACGGCACGGTTATTACTGTCTGCAATAGAGGTAAAACCCAAACAAAAGGCTCATGTAGTTGCAGTTGTTGGAGACTCAATTACCGATGGGGCGACTGCAACCTTAGATGCAAATACAAGATGGACCGATTTTTTAGCGAAACGTTTATCTGTACATCGTATGGCCGTAGTTAATAATGGCATTTCAGGAAATCGATTACTTACCGATGGTATGGGTGATAGCGTTTTAAAACGTTTAAACCGTGAGATATTTCAATATTCAGGCGTTAAAACTTTAATTGTTTTGGTTGGTATCAATGACATTTCATGGCCCGGTACAGCTTTTGCACCTAAACAGCAAATACCTTCTTTTGAAGGCTTAACTGAAGGTTATCGACGTGTTGTAAGTGAGGCCCATAAACATAATATTCAGGTGATTGGTGCAACCTTACTTCCGTTCTCTGGTGCTTTACCTAATACCCCTTTAAATAATTATTATCAACCCAACAAAGATCAATTACGTCAGCGCATTAACCACTGGATGAGAACCAGTCATACCTTTGATGGTGTGCTTGATCTTGATGAAGGCTTAAAAGATCCAAAACATCCCAATCGATTAAATCCAATTTATGATTCTGGAGATCATTTACATCCTAATGATCGCGGCAATCAGCATATGGCAGAATTGGTAGATTTAGATCAAATTATTAAAAATTAATGATTCCCCCATCAGGTGAAATCTTCACATGATGGGGCTGCTTATTTAAAAATCATAACTCGCTATCATGTTGAAGCGATTATCAATCCCGTTACGATTATCAAATGTTTCTCGTTCCCCATAAACATATTCGATACCCAAAGTAATCGGCTTATACGGGTTATAAAGTGCATTCACCCAACCTTGCCAAAGCTGTTTGTTTTGGGTGGTATTAGTACGCTGTAATTCGGCAAAACGGTTATCATCTTTAGCCTTCATATAGCCGTAGCCTAAAGTCGAGCGAATTTGCGGTGTAAATTGATGAGTGATACCCAAAGAAACTGTGTCAAATTCATTGCTATACATATTGTTTTGATCGTCTATTGCATAGCCACTGTTACTCCATAGCAAGAAACGTCCATCACCCTTAACATGGTAATAATCGGCTTTAAGTAATGTATCAGGGGTAATTTGATATTTACCGCCCAAGCCTACACCCCACGCCCATTCACTATCATTGTTAGTTCTTTTTTCTGCAACAAAACTACGGCCTGAAAGCATCGAACCATTGGCAAATTTATGATTTAAACGTCCGACTAAAGCAGGTAAACGCATTTTATTATCTGGATCTGTTGCCGCAGTATATTTCGGGTCTTCAACTGATACTGCAAAACTTGTATTTGCCGTTAAGTTATCGCTATAGCGAACAAGCGGTGATCTTAATAATGCACTACCTACAAATGTACCTGCATCAATCGTTTCTGGATAATATTCAGGGGCAATAAATGTCGACCATGTTTGACCAATAAGCCATTTATCAAAAGTTAAATAGGCATGACGTATGCGAAACTGATCACGTGTAGCCGCCCCAAAAAAGTCCATTTCTAACTTTCCGCCTACATCACCAACGGCTGTAGGTGTTTTAAAATTCAATCCGAAGCGGGTCACATACACAGTACTGTGCAACTGGTCTTTCTGTGCAGATTCTTCTGGCGTATTTTCAAGAGGAACGCCACTAATATTGTTATACATCGTAGATGCACCCTTAATTTGATAAGAAGCATCTGCTCGTATATAACCGTATAAGTTAAATTCTGCACCAGATTTAGTTAATGTTTGCTGTATAGGTTGTGGAGCTTGAGTAACTACAGGAGCAGCTTGTTCTACTCTTTTTTGAGCTAAAGATTTTTGAGCCTCCATATTAATTTGTAGCATAGCTCGTAGTTCTTTTATTTCTTGGCGAAGTTGCTCTATTTCAGGGTTTACCTGGTCTGCAAAAGCAGAAGACATAAGCAGAGTCACAGAAACTGCCAACAAGCTTTTTTGAACCGTTGTATTTAAAATTTTCATCATGAAATTTTCCTTTAGACCTTTAAGTAGTCTTAAAAGTCTCGACATCCTTTTTGTTATGTACCTATCTAAAATAGATCCTTGAAAATTTGCCTTTCTTTCACAAGAAAGACGTTCCCTCATATTTTTTAGATCCACCCTCCCTAGTGCAGCAAAAGCAACTTTTTAATTTTCCATTTTTTATATTCTCTTCTACATTGAGAATATTCGGTTTTAAACCCTTATTTATATTCCCCAATAGTATTATTTTTTTGCAATAAACCCTTGATAAGTCAAAATTTGCGTATATGGCTGCACGCTTTCAAAGCCTGTCTTTTCCAAAAGCTTTATATATCCTTCAGTCGTTAAACTAAAAAAGTCCTCCGCCATACGCTCCAACATTTTTTGACATTGTTCTTCTGTTAACCCTTGAGCCAAACACAAATAACGTAATGCTTGAAGCTGCTGTAGATTTACATAAGTCATGAGGTCATAGGTAAGTAAAGGCGCCTTTTCTTTTAAGCGATCATAAATATCCTTAAAGAAGGCTGGTTTTATGTCATCTGCAATAAAATGAGCCACAAGAATAGAAAGTGCGGCATCAAAGCAATTCTCAAGAGGTAAAGCTGAAGTTTCACCGTGAACAAAAGTGACTTGGGCAGACTTACCTAAAATCTCCACCTGCTCCTGAGCTTTTTGCAGCATGGTTAAAGATGGATCAACCGCTGTGAATTGCCAGTTTGGATGTCTTTTAAGTAAATAATCGAGTTCGTAACCCGTACCACAGCCCACAATTAAGATATGAGCATCTGGTGGCAACACCGACTGCAAAATGGCATCCACCTGTTGGTGGATCACTTCATAGCCCGGAATTAATTTACGAATATGCACATCATATCCTTCGACTACTTTAGGGCTATTAAAGTCTTTTGCCATTTTGCGTGTCCTCTATTTAAACCGTATTTCGATTTTCCTTTGTTGCACTTTGACCGAGCTTTTGACTTATTTAGTCGAAGACATTTCCCGTTAAATTAAGTTCAGCTCGCATAATTTCCTGCAATTTAAACTTTTGGGCTTTGCCAGAAGCAGTCATTGGAAACTCATTAAAGAATCGGACATAACGCGGCACTTTGTTGTGTGAAATGTGTTCTTTGCAAAATTGGCGGATGCTGTCTTCATCGACTTGGTGATGCTCATGCAGAATAATGCATGCACAAAGTTCTTCACCATATTTCGCATCTGGCAAGCCAATCACCTGTACATCGCTTACGTCTGGATGAGTATATAAAAAGTCTTCAATCTCTTTTGGAAAGAGGTTTTCCCCACCACGAATCACGACATCTTTAATACGGCCTTTAATTTTAATAAAACCGTCTTGATCCATCTCGGCAATGTCACCCGTATGCATCCAGCCAGCCGTGTCAATCACTTCACGGGTCTTTTCCTCTTCACCCCAATAACCAGCCATCACTGAATAACCACGGACGCATAGCTCCCCTAAAGTCCCTTGCGGAACAATTTGTCCTTCTAAATCGACAATTTTAATTTCAACATGCGGATGAACATGCCCAACTGTGCTTACCCGTTTATCAATCGAATCATTTACCGAGCTTTGTACACTCACTGGCGAGGTTTCAGTCATGCCATAACAAATGGTAATTTCAGACATATGCATTCGATCTATAACACGTTGCATAATTTCACGTGGACAAGGACTACCTGCCATAATACCTGTTCTTAAGCTAGACAGATCAAAATCATTAAACTGTTCATGCTCTAAGGTTGCAATAAACATGGTTGGTACGCCATAAGCTGCCGTACAACGTTCTTGATGAATCGCTTTTAAAGTTTCCAAAGGATTAAATACAGCCGATGGATAGACCATGGTTGCCCCATGTGTCACACACGCCAGATTTCCCATCACCATGCCAAAACAATGGAACAATGGCACAGAAATACAGACTTTATCTTGGGGGGTTAAACGAATGCCTTCACCGACAAAATAACCATTATTTAAAATATTATGATGGGTTAACATGGTCCCTTTCGGGTTACCTGTTGTGCCTGAAGTAAATTGGATATTAATGGTTTCATCAAACTGGAGCTGTCTGGCTAATTGTTTTAATTGTTCTAGCTGTTCAGAAGTTGGTGTAGTTAGTAAATCACTAAAACGATAAATACCAGTATGTTGTTGGTCATCAATTTTAATGACAAATTTTAAATGTGGCAGTCGCTCTGAACTGAGCACTTTATCTGTACAGGTAGTTAACTCAGGGGCAATTTTTGTGAGTAATTCTTGGTAATCCGTCGTTTTAAATTGAGAAGCAATAATCAATCCTTTGCATGAGACCTTATTCAACACATATTCAAGCTCATGACTTTTATAAGCTGTATTTAGATTGACTAAAATAATCCCTGCTTTAAAAGCTGCAAACTGCGTAATGGTCCATTCCACACAGTTAGGTGACCAAATCGCTAATCGGTCTCCTTTTTTTAATCCCAATTTTAATAGGCTACAAGCAAAAGCGTTTACTTCATTCTGTAAAGCTTTATAGGTTAATCGTCTGTTTTGATGAAAACTGACAATCGCTTCCTTTTCAGCATATTGCTGACAGGCCTGATCAAATTGTTCACCAATGGTCATACCCAATAAGGGTTGTGTACTTGGTCCCGAGGCGTAGCTTAACCGTTCTTGTTGCATTGAATCATTCTCCTTGATTCTTCTAATTCTCTTCTTACCTGATCTAATTGTTGTTACTGCAACTACTTTTCCAAACTACTTATTTTGTGTTGTTTTATCCTTTATATGCCCTATTTTTTCTGCACAGCATCCACACAAAAGTCAGCAATCTGTTTTGAAAAATAGTCTTTATGCGCATGATCAAACTTTGTATTTTGAGCTGGGTCTAGGGGTTCAACCACCACATAAGTCATAGCACCGACTACACAAAGTGCTGCTGTGTTTAAATCATCCAAGACAAACTCACCACTTGCATTTCCATCCGCAAGTATTTTTTTAATACTTTGTTTAATCAATTGCTTCACACGAAAACGCTCATGTTCAACCGTTGAATCGACGGGTTCAAACATGAGTGAATATGCAAGCTGAGGACTATTCAGTGCCCGTTTTACAAAGGTTGCCACCGCCTTGTGTAATTTCTGCTTTGCCGATAAGTCACTTTCGGTAATCGATTCAATCACCAATAGTTCTGTATTAATGGCATCAGACAAAACTTCTATTAGCACTTGGCTTTTATTATCGAAGTAGCGATAAACCAGTCCACTAGATACACCCGCTTGCTCTGCAATTGTTTGTATTTGTGCGTCTTTAAACCCTCCCTCTGAAATTATTTTTCTGGCTGAACTCAAAATCGACTTACGATTTTGCTCCATCCGCTCTTGCATTAAAGATGATCGTTTATAGCTCATAATTTATTCTCTAACAAATAAAATGAATTGTAAATCATTTTATGAATCTGTATTCACTTTTTCAAAAAATCATTGTATGGTAATTATCAAATACCCACAAAATATTTTATGGACAACAAATATAACCAATAGGATGAAAATATCATGAACCTACGCAGCTTGAATTTCGGTCTAGATGAAACTTTAATTGCGCTTCAAGATTCGGTAGCCGCATTTTGTGCAAAGGAAATTGCACCAATTGCCCAACAAGTTGATCAAGACAACAAATTCCCTGCACATCTCTGGAAAAAATTCGGAGATATGGGCCTTTTAGGTATGACGGTTTCTGAAGAATATGGCGGTGCCAATATGGGTTATTTAGCTCATATTATTGCCATGCAAGAAATTTCCCGTGCTTCGGCAGCCATTGGTCTTTCTTATGGTGCTCATTCTAATTTATGTGTAAACCAAATTAACCGTAACGGTAATGAGCAGCAAAAACAGAAATATTTACCAAAATTAATTTCCGGTGAATATGTGGGGGCCCTTGCCATGTCTGAGCCAAATGCCGGTTCCGATGTCGTCAGCATGAAATTACGCGCCGAGCAAAAAGGTGATCACTTTCTTTTAAACGGTTCAAAAATGTGGATTACTAACGGCGGTGATGCAGACGTACTGGTCGTTTACGCTAAAACTGATCCACAAGCTGGCCCGAAAGGCATGACCGCATTCTTGATTGAAAAAGGCATGAAAGGCTTTAGTCACGGCAACCACTTAGACAAACTCGGTATGCGCGGCTCTAACACTTACCCCCTATTCTTTGACAATGTAGAAGTCCCTGCTGAAAACGTACTCGGTGGTGTGGGTAACGGGGTTAAAGTACTCATGAGTGGTTTGGACTATGAACGAGCAGTTTTAAGTGCCGGACCTTTAGGCATTATGGATGCTTGCTTAGATGTCGTTATTCCTTACTTACATCAGCGTGAACAGTTTGGCCAGGCTTTAGGTGAATTCCAGCTTATGCAAGGCAAACTTGCCGATATGTATTCAACATGGTTGGCATGTAAAGCTCTCGTTTATGCGGTTGGTGCTGCCTGCGACAAAGCGGATCATGACCGCAGCCTACGTAAAGATGCCGCAAGTGCCATTTTATATGCCGCTGAAAAAGCAACATGGATGGCGGGTGAAGCAATCCAGACTTTAGGTGGCAACGGTTATATCAATGAATTCCCTGCTGGCCGTTTATGGCGCGATGCAAAACTTTATGAAATTGGCGCGGGAACTTCTGAAATTCGCCGTATGTTGATTGGCCGCGAACTCTTCAATGAAACCAAATAATAATTATAAATAAGGACGCATCTTATGAACCAATTACAAAGCAAGATTAATGTTCGAAGCGAAGACTTCAAAACAAACCAGCAAGCCATGCAAACATTGGTCACAGATCTCAAACAAGTTGCCCAGCGTATTGCTTTAGGTGGTGGCGAAAATGCCCGTCAAAAACATCTGGCTCGAGGTAAACTTTTACCCCGTGAACGTATTGATCAACTCATTGACGTCGGCACAGCATTTTTAGAAATTGGTCAATTGGCAGCGTACAACGTTTATGAAGATGATGTTCCTGCTGCGGGTGTGATTGCTGGTATTGGTCAGGTCAACGGCGTAACTTGCATGATTGTTGCCAACGATGCAACGGTTAAAGGTGGAACGTATTACCCACTTACGGTTAAAAAGCATTTACGCGCACAAGAAATTGCCGAACAAAATCACTTGCCTTGTATTTATTTAGTAGATTCAGGCGGTGCCTATTTACCAATGCAAGATGAGGTTTTCCCAGACCGCGATCACTTCGGGCGTATTTTCTATAATCAGGCACGCATGTCGAGCCTAGGTATTGCTCAAATTGCCGTGGTAATGGGTAGCTGTACCGCAGGTGGTGCTTATGTACCAGCGATGTCTGATGAAACCATTATTGTACGTAATCAAGGTACGATTTTCTTAGGTGGCCCTCCTCTGGTAAAAGCTGCAACTGGCGAAGTGGTAAGCAGTGAAGATTTAGGCGGTGGCGATGTACACACACGTCTTTCAGGTGTAGCTGACCACTTAGCTGAAAATGATGAACATGCCATTGCGATTGCACGAAACATTGTTGCGAACTTAAATAAAAAGCCAAATGAGTTAAATAAGCAAGTTGATGAACCATTGTTTGATGCATCTGAACTCTATGGCGTAGTTCCAAGTGATGCACGTAAACCTTTTGATGTACGTGAAGTCATTGCACGTATTGTAGACGGCTCTCGCTTTGACGAGTTTAAAGCCCGCTTTGGCTCAACACTTGTAACGGGTTTCGCTTCTCTCTACGGCATGCCAGTTGGGATTATTGCCAATAACGGAATTTTATTTTCCGAGTCTGCTCAAAAAGGCGCGCACTTTATTGAACTGTGCACACAGCGCAATATTCCATTGTTATTTATACAAAACATCACTGGCTTTATGGTTGGTCGCCAGTATGAAAATGAAGGGATTGCCAAACACGGCGCTAAACTGGTGATGGCAGTTGCCACTGCAAATGTCCCTAAACTCACCCTAATTATTGGTGGTTCATTTGGTGCAGGTAACTACGGTATGTGTGGCCGCGCTTATTCACCACGCTTTTTATGGACATGGCCAAACTCTCGTATTTCAGTGATGGGCGGCGAACAAGCAGCGAGCGTACTTTCGACTTTAAAACGAGATCAAATTGAGCAAAAAGGTGCCGAGTGGTCAGCGCAAGAAGAAGACGAATTTAAACAACCAATTCGTGAACAATACGAGCGCCAAGGCCATCCATACTATGCTTCTGCCCGCCTTTGGGACGACGGTGTAATTGATCCAGCTCAAACTCGTCATGTACTTGGTTTAAGTCTTGCAGCTGCCATGAACGCTCCAATCCAGCCAACCAAATTTGGCGTGTTCCGCATGTAAGAGGTGCATATGAGCTATCAATTTTTACAACTCGAACAACAAGGTCAGGTTGCCTATGTATGGCTGAACCGCCCTGAATTGCACAATGCTTTTAATACGACAGTCATTGAAGAGCTACATACTTGCTTTAAGCAAATTAATACTCGTGATGACATTCGTGTTGTGGTTCTAGCGGGTCGCGGTAAAAGCTTTTCAGCAGGTGCCGACCTCAACTGGATGAAACAGGCAGGTCAGGCATCTTCAGCAGAAAATGAAGCAGATGCATTAAAACTTGCGCAAATGCTTGATGCACTTGCAACACTTAAACAACCGACTATTGCCCGCGTGCATGGCATTGCCTTTGGCGGCGGTATGGGCTTAGCGTCGGCATGTGATATTTGCATTGCCAGCACGGATGCCAAGTTTGCAACCTCTGAAGTTCGTTTAGGTCTTGCTCCATCTACCATTAGCCCCTATGTGATTCGTGCGATTGGTGCAAGACAAGCCTCTCGTTACTTCTTAACTGCCGAGCGGATTTCAGCTCGTGAAGCCAAACAAATTGGTTTAGCACACGAAGTAGCAGATGCTGAAGACTTAGATAAAAAAGTTCAAGAAATTGTTGATGCTCTATTACTCGGTGGCCCGCACGCTCAAGCGGCTTCAAAACAACTCATTCAAATGGTGAGCAACCAGACCATGAGCAATGACTTGCTGCAACAGACAGCACATCATATTGCTCAAGTTCGTCAAGGCAGTGAGGCAAAAGAAGGTCTAAGTGCCTTTTTAAATAAACAACAGCCTGCTTGGGTTTCTAACTCGAATAACAACAATTAAGGACGATCATCATGTTTGAAAAGATTTTAATTGCGAACCGTGGCGAGATTGCCTGCCGCGTAATTCGTACAGCTAAAAAATTAGGTATTAGAACGGTTGCCGTTTACTCAGATGCAGATGCAAATGCCCAACACGTCAAACTTGCAGATGAAGCGGTTTATATTGGTCAGTCCCCTGCAACACAAAGTTATTTACAGGTTGATCGTATTATTCAAGCTGCCATTGATACAGGCAGCCAAGCGGTTCATCCGGGTTACGGCTTCCTTTCTGAAAATGACCAGTTTGCACTCGCTTGCCAACAACACAACATTTGCTTTATTGGGCCACCAGTGGATGCCATTTTAGCGATGGGCTTAAAAGCGACCTCGAAAGCTTTAATGGAAAAAGCAGGTGTCCCTTTAACACCGGGCTATCACGGAACCAACCAAGATGCTGACTTTTTAAAGCAACAGGCAGACCGAATTGGCTATCCTGTTTTAATTAAAGCCAGTGCTGGCGGCGGTGGTAAAGGCATGAGTCTGGTTGAACGCAGTGAAGATTTTCTGCATGCTTTAGCCTCTTGTAAACGTGAAGCCAAATCCAGCTTTGGTAATGATGATGTCTTGATTGAGCGTTATGTGATTCAACCGCGCCATATTGAAGTGCAAGTGTTTGGCGATACACATGGCAACTATGTACATTTGTTTGAACGCGACTGTTCTGTACAACGCCGTCACCAAAAAGTGTTAGAAGAAGCCCCTGCTCCACAAATGCCAAGCGAGAAGCTCGATGCAATGCGCCAAGCGGCAATTGATGCTGCACGCGCGGTAAATTATGTGGGCGCAGGTACGGTTGAGTTTATTGTAGAACAAGACGGTACGGCGTATTTCATGGAAATGAATACCCGTCTGCAAGTCGAGCACCCTGTTACTGAAATGATTACAGGTGAAGACTTGGTCGAGTGGCAACTTCGCGTCGCTTATGGCGAACCTTTACCTAAACTACAAAACGAATTAAAAATTCATGGACACGCGCTTGAAGCACGTATTTACGCCGAAGAACCAGAAAAAGGCTTTTTACCTGCAATCGGTAAAATTGACTATCTGCACTACCCAACCCAAAACCAATATGTGCGTGTAGATAGCGGTATTGTTGAAGGCGATGAAATCACGACCTATTACGACCCGATGATTGCCAAACTCATCGTCTGGGGTAAAAACCGTGAAGCTGCGCTTATTCAAATGCAAAATGCTTTAAGCCAATTCCATGTCGATGGTTTAGGCAACAATATTGCCTTTCTGGAAAAGATTGTTCGTAGCGAATCGTTTAAACAAGCCAAGCTTGATACCAACCTGATTCAACGTGAACAAAACTTCTTGTTTAGCCCTGAAGAGATCAAACCGGAACTGGTGGTAGCAGCGGCATTTATTGAGTTTTTAAGCAAACTGAATAACAACAGTTCAAGCCAAAAACAGCTTTGGCAGGCTCAACCGC
Organism: Acinetobacter sp. AOR12_HL; assembly: GCF_027855275.1. Taxonomy (NCBI): domain Bacteria; kingdom Pseudomonadati; phylum Pseudomonadota; class Gammaproteobacteria; order Moraxellales; family Moraxellaceae; genus Acinetobacter; species Acinetobacter sp. AOR12_HL. Next base: position 91,939 of record NZ_JAKTIJ010000035.1, read on the forward strand.
TTTGGCGTTTAAATATTGCCTATCAGCACAGTATTAAACTGAACTATTTAAACCAAAATATTCAAATTAAATTTGCCTCAAATGAAGATGGCTTCACCGCAGAATATAATGGGCAAAGCTACCCAATTTCAGGTCAATTGCTTGATGCACATACTGCCTCTGTTCAAATTGGTGAGACTCAGCAAAAGCTACCTTTTAACCAAAGTCAGCAAGGCATTACCTTGTTCCAAAATGGTCAAAGCTATAAGTTTGCTTATATCCGCCAAGACTTTAATCAGGCAGATAGCCAAGCCGATGAAGGTCATTTAAAAGCCCCAATGCCGGGTGTGGTCACTCAAGTGCTAGTCAGTGCAAATCATAGTGTGAAGAAAGACGATATTTTAATGACGCTTGAAGCCATGAAAATGGAATATACCATCCGTGCCCCTAAAGATGGCGTGATTGTAGACTCCTATTTCCAAGTCGGTGATCAGGTCAAAGCTGGCGATGAGCTTGTGGAATTTCAGCCTGCTCAGGAGGAAGTTGCATGAGTGAGTTTGTCAAAATCGTGGAGGTCGGTCCCAGAGACGGCCTCCAAAATGAAAAGCAGGCTTTAACTGTCGAACAACGCTTAAACTTTATTAATGACCTAATCAGTGCAGGCCTAAAATCCATTGAAGTCGGTTCATGCGTTTCGGCAAAATGGGTACCACAAATGGCCCAAAGTGACGAGCTATTTAAGCTGTTACCCCAAACAACCGATGTGCAATTTAGTCTGCTCACTCCCAATATTAAAGGTTTTGAAACTGCTCAAGCGGTAGGATGCAAAGAGGTTGCGGTGTTTACCGCAGCTTCTGAAAGTTTTACCCGTAAAAATATCAACTGTTCAATCGACGAAAGCTTTGAAAAGTTTAGCGATGTCATGAACGCAGCAAAAGCACATAACATCCTTGTACGCGGTTATGTCTCTTGTATTGTCGATTGTCCTTATGAAGGCGCAATTGCACCTGAGCAAGTGGTGAAAGTGGTTAAACGGCTCTATGACATGGGCTGCTATGAAGTGTCTTTAGGTGAAACCATTGGCACCGCAACACCAGATCGTGTTCAAAAGGTATGGCAAGCCTGCCTTGCTGAACTCGACAGCAAGGTTTTAGCTGGGCATTTCCACAACACCTATGGCATGGCAATTGCCAATATTTATCAGTCTTTACAGCAAGGTATTCGTGTTTTTGATTCGTCTCTTGCAGGACTTGGCGGTTGCCCTTATGCCAAAGGCGCCTCTGGCAATGTATCAACCGAAGATTTGTTTTATTTGCTGTCACACATGGGCTTTGAAACTGGCATTGACTTAGAGAAACTGATGCAAGCCAGCCAAAATATTAGCAATGTATTAAACCGAAAAAGCTTGTCGAATTATGCAAATGCGTATTGGCAGACCAAGTGTGCATAGTAATCAATTAAAATAGCTCAGTATCTGGTATAAAGCTGAATATTAGGCAAAGTACCAGATCATCCTATCTCATCTTTATCTCATTCTGTTCAGGAATTGGGGCTCAATCCCTCATGCAATTTTTTTAAAATCTATTATTTATTTCTGTATTAAATGCCTCTTTAAAAAGAAGCATTTTCTACCCTATTTTTATTCTAATCCGTATTATTCTTCATCCTTTTTCAATTGTAATCCTTAAAAAATTTATCTCATTATTTATAAAAATAAGATGCATCCATTTCAATTCTTGGAGAAATATATTCTTCTACCCAATCCAACCATGCGCGTGTTTTGGCATCAATAAAATGGCGTGAAGGCAATAAGGTATAAACTCCGATATCGGGCGAACGCCACTCAGGCAAGATATGACATAATCTTCCATTTTGAACCGCGTCTAAAGCCGAAAACATCGGCAATAACGCGACCCCCATATCCTGTTGCACCACATCTAACAATAACTCAGGGTTATCTGCAATGAGTTGCCCTCCAATGTCGATTTGACAAGACTCACCATTGGCATTTAACAAATGCCAATCTGGCGTAATAGATGGGTTTACCAAGCGTAAACAGGCATGATTTTTTAAGTCTTCTGGAGACTTAGGAACGCCATGTTTTTCTAGGTACGCAGGTGAAGCACATAAAACAGAAAAAATAGTGCCAATTCTGCGTGCAACAAAACGAGAGTCTGTTAATGATTCAGTGAGATAAAGACTGACATCTACCCCTTTTGCCAACAGGTCTGGAACGTATTGTGAGGTCGTATATTCCACGGTTAATTCGGGATAATGCTTACAAAACTCTGCCATGACAGGAAAAACATAATGATGCCCAAAGCTTCCCATACTTAATACACGTAAACGACCTTTAGGTTTAGATAGAGGTGGATCAGGAAATTTGAACAACACTTATAAGTGATATTTTGCTCCCCAAATGATGTTATAAACATCAATATATGGAGTATTTTATGGCACGTAGACCAAGAAGAAATCATTCAAATGATTTTAAAGCTAAGGTAGCACTTGCTGCGATTAAAGCAGAAAAAACACTTGCTGAATTGAGTGCTGAATTTGATGTTCATCAAAACCAAATTATCGACTGGAAAAATCAACTGATTTCAGCTTCCTCGCAAGCTTTCGATCAATCAAAAGCTCCAACAGAACCACCCATCGATCTAAAAAAACTACATGCAAAAATCGGTGAGCAGGCATTAGAAATTGATTTTTTAGAAGGTGTGTTGAAGAAACTGGGCCGCTTCAACCACAAAAGTTAATCGATGACTCACTTCAGATTTCAGTATCTAAGCAAGCTCAGCTGCTGAAAGTCTCCCGTGGTTGTTATTACTATCGCCCAAAACCTGTGAGTGCATCAGATCTGAAGCTGATGCGGTGTATGGATGAGTTACATATGCAATACCCTTTTGCAGGTAGCCGTATGATGCGTGATTTGTTGAATCGTCAAGGACATCATATAGGACGACGTCATACACGTACTTTAATGAAGAAAATGGGCATTAATGCGTTATATTGCAAACCAAATTTAAGCCAGGCTAATCAAGCTCACCGCAAATATCCATATCTGCTCAAAGGATTGGCTATTCAGCGCAGTAATCAAGTGTGGTCTACGGATATAACGTATATCCCTATGGCAAAAGGCTTTGTTTATTTATGTGCTGTGATTGATTGGCATAGCCGCAAGGTACTTGCGCATAGAGTATCGATTAGTATGGAGGTTACATTTTGCATAGAAACATTAAATGAAGCTATTGAAAAATATGGTCGACCTGAAATATTTAATACAGACCAAGGCAGTCAGTTTACCAGTGATGCATTTATTGATGTATTGAAATCAAATGACATCCAAATCAGCATGGATGGTAAAGGTCGATGGGTTGATAATGTGATGGTTGAACGATTATGGCGGAGCGTTAAATATGAAGAGGTGTATCTCAAAGCCTACAGCAATGTTTTGGATGCGAAGAAGCAATTAAACGCATATTTTGAATTTTATAATTTGAAACGACCTCATTCGAGTCTGGACAAAATGACTCCAGATGAGTTTTACTATGACCAGCTACCACAACAAAATAAGGTAGCTTAACTAGAGCAGAGTATCACTTATAAATAAGCTTTTAGTTGTTCAAACATGTGGGACCACCTCT